>JADFRV010000180.1 GCA_022561095.1 Chloroflexota bacterium
AGTCCCCACGTTTGTAAAGGGCTACCTTCGGGGCAGACGTGAGGCCAGGGTGGGGGAGGGAAAGGGAGGATGTACGGCGGGTGCGCGCGCTGCTGTCGACCGTTCAGCGTGGCGCGAACTATCAAGCGCCATCCGAGGCGAGAGGGACGCGAACCGTCTGATCGAGAAGATGATCTCGGTTATTCGGGCCTCTTCCGAGCATCCCCGCTTCGGACCGCTGATAGGCGAAAACGTGATGGTGGTTATCCTACCTCGTCCTGGCGCGGGTGATATCCGATGCGAATACTATCCGGCGAAGTCATCGCCCGTCGCATTTACGCCTGCCATAGTGACTGCAAACGTATACTCCCCTTCGTTGGAACTCATTGGTGCGGGAATGACGATCTCTGCCGGCGGCAGGACATACTCCCTTGGGGGCACCAGCGATCCTCATCCGTCTGGGATCGTTTGGGGATTTAGGTCTCAGCCCATTCGGCCTCGCCCGAAATCCTAGGCTGAGGCGGTCACCGGGCACGCTATGCGCCGCGCCTCACCACCCGCATCCGGCTGACAGGCCAGTAGACGAGCCAGGCCCTGGCGTGGATGAGGTCGCGGCCCACGGGGCCGAAGTCGCGGCTGTCCGTGCTCGCGTAGGGCGCGTCGCCCAGGAGAAGCCACTCGTCGTCACCCAGCGTCCACGTCCGCGCCGATGCCGGAGGCTCCGCGGGGCCGGCATCGGCCGTCTCGCCGTAGGGCATCCCGTTGACCCAGCAGCGGTCGCCATCGACGGCGACCCTATCGCCGGGCAGCCCGACGACCCGTTTGACGATGCGCAGGCGCGGCCTCTTGGGATGCGAGGCGAGCACGATGTCGCCGCGTCGGGGCGGGCCGCGGCGGTAGGCGAGCCGGTCGAACAGGACGCGCTCCTCTGGGGAGAGCGTGGGATGCATGCTCCAGCCGCGGACCACGACCCGCCTTCCAAGAAGAAAGGCGAGCAGGGGGTACACGCCCGGCAGGCGCAGGAGGGTTCGCAGCGGCGCAGTCAAGATCGTGGGCAGGGGTCCTCCTTGGAGTGGCTAATGGCGAACGCTTTGTAGTAAATTGTACAGCGTAAACCTTTCCATAGAAGGAGGCCACCCAAATGCCCATACGTCACGCGTTCGCGATCCTCAATCGCATCCTGCCCGCGGAGGAGGCGTCCGCCCACTGCGACATCCCCTGCGGGATCTACGACCCCCATCTCGCCCAGGTAGCGGCCCTCACCGTCGTCCGCATGAACCAGCTCATCGAGGCGCTGGAAGCGCCCGGCGGGGGCGGCGGCCCGCCCTCCAAGCAGGACCGCGACAAGTACGTAAACGCGCTCTCGCGCTATATCACTGTCAAGGAAGAGCACGGCGAGCTGGTGAAGCGCGAGGTGCGCATCATCCGTGGCGACTTCTTCAAGCCGGACAACAGCCCGGCCAACATCGACGAGCTGGTGGACGGCATCATGAAGACTGCCTCCGCTGCCCGCCAGAACGTGGACAAGGCGGCGGCGGAGAAGCTGCTGGACCAGGTCAACCAGTTCGCGGAGGCGTTCTGGAAGGCGAAGGGCGTCGAGACCAAGAACGTCTCGTCTAACCAGGCCGCCGGCGGCGAGTACGTCGTCCCGGCTGCGTAGCCACGCCTGGCTGCGAAACGCCGCCGCGTCGCGGGCGACAAAGAGGACGTTATGGAGCTACTGAACACCGACGGCGGCACGGTAATATCGTATGACCGTTACGGTGAAGGCCCGCCGCTGGTTCTGGTACACGGCGCACTGAGTGATAGTCAGTCCGCCTGGGCGATGGTCAAGGGCCTGTTCGGCGAGCGGTTCACCGTGTACGCCATGAACCGCCGCGGCCGGGGCGAATCCACGGCAACGCCGGAACATCGCATGGAAGACCAGTTCGCAGACGTGGTGGCGCTCACCGAGTCGATCTGCGAGCCCGCGTTCATCCTGGGCCACTCGGGTGGCGCCTGGTGCGCGATGGGCGGCGCGGCCATGAGGCCTGAGCTCGTCCGCAAGCTGGTGCTCTACGAGCCGCCCGCCCGGACAGCTGCGATCGTCGACGCGATGGACGAGCTTGAGGGGGCGGCACGGCGGAAAGACTGGGACCTGTTCGTTCGAACGTTCCTGCTGTCGGGGCCGAAGACGCCGTCCCTAGAGGTGAACGCCATACAGGGCTCGCCGTTTTGGGCTCCTCTGGTCGCGGACGCGCAGGCGTCGCTGTGGGACTTCCGTGCCATGCACAAGTACACGCTCGACATCGGACGCTTCGCTGCGCTCACGATGCCCGTCCTGCTTCTTATCGGGAGCGACAGCCCGCGCGACAACTACCTCACGGACCCGCTCGCGGCAGTACTCCCGGACCACCGAATCGTAGAGCTACAAGGCCAGGCGCATATCGCGCAGGCCCTCGCACCTCAGTTGTTCGTCGATACCGTATCGGAGTTCCTGCTGGGCTGAGGCTGTCACGTGATTCCCTTCACAACCCCTTGTAATAAAGCAAGCGCAGAGTGTAGAATTCGCCCTGCAGGCTACTGAGCATACGGGAGGGCACCGCCTTGTTCGGAACCGGAATCGCCAAAGGGATGATGGTGACCATGCGGACGCTCTTCCGCAAGCCGTTCACGGTCGAGTATCCGGAGGAGATCCGGCCGATCCCCGTCAACGCCCGCACCAACCTCCTCTGGTTCGAGGAGCGCTGCACCGGCTGCTCCACCTGCGCCCAGGCCTGCCCCGACGGCTGCATCCTCGTCCACACCTCGCCCCGTGAGGACGGCAGCCTCAACATCGAGCGCTACGAGATCGACTTCCGCCTCTGCATGTACTGCGGCCTCTGCGTCGAGGCCTGCCCCTACGAGGCGATCCAGGCCGGCGGCCCCCTCGACGACGCCACCTACGACTTCGACGAGATGTACCGCGACAAGCACAAGCTGACCGAGATGGCGCAGGAGCACCTGCGCGGCCACGACTGGACCTACCCCGACGGTAAGAAGGCGCCGCAGCCGGACGAGAAGCCGCTGCACATCGGCCTGCCGGTGGAACGCGACCGCACCAGATAGCGCCGTGGCCAAGCTCACCCTGGACGGCCGCGAGATCGAGGCGCCGGAGGGCGCGCCGCTGGTGGAGGTCATCAAGGACGCCGGCGTCTTCATCTCCAACCTCTGCTACATAGACGACCTCCCGCCCTACGCCGGCTGCCGCACCTGCCTCGTCGAGATTGAGGGCGCGCCCGATCTCCAGCTTTCCTGCACCAGCAAGATCGCCGACGGCATGGTCGTTCGCACCGATACCAGGCAGGCGAAAGACGCGCGTCAGGCCGTCCTCTCCCTCATCCTCTCCTACCACTCCGATCGCTGCCTCACCTGCCACCGCGTGGTCAAGTGCAAGCCCGGCGACACCTGTCTCCGCGACGACGTGGTCACCCATCGCTGCATCACCTGCTCCAAGAACTACCGCTGCGAGCTACAGACGACCTGCGAGATGGTGGAGATGGCGGGCTTCGAGCCCTGGGAGGGCGAGGATCGCACCTACTACGAGCACGAGCAGCCGGAGCCCGACCGCGCCAACCCGTTCCTGGAGTTCGACCCGCAGATGTGCATCATCTGCACCCGCTGCGTCCGCGCCTGCGACCAGCTCCGCCACACCGGCGCCATCACCCTCGCCGGCCGCGGCTTCTCCACTCGCATCGAGTTCGGCGCCGGCGGCCCCGTGCACGACTCCAACTGCGACTTCTGCGGCAGCTGCATCGACGTCTGCCCCACCGCCACGCTCATGGAGCGCCCCAACAAGTGGTCCGCCATGGAGACGGAGCGTTGGGCCCCCACTACCTGCACCTCTTGCAGCGTCGGCTGCAGCATCAACCTGGGCACCCGTAAGGGGCGCGGCGTCATCGTCAGGCCGGACACCACCGCCAACCCCGTGAGCAACAAGCAGCTCTGCGTGCGCGGCCGCTTCCACTACGACGCCGTCAAGCCGAAGCAACGGCTATCGCAGCCGCTCATCCGCCGCAACGGTGGCCAGGAGGAGGCCACCTGGGACGACGCGCTGGAGCTCACCGCCGCCCGGCTGACGGAGATCCGCGAGAGGCACGGCCCAGAGGCGATCGGCTTCCTGGGCTCGCCGCTGGCCACGAACGAGGAGAACTACCTGCTGCAGAAGATCGCCCGCGCCGTCGTCGGCACGAATAACATCGACTCCACCGCCGGCGCCGTCGCCCGCGCCGCCGCCGCCTCCCTACGAGCGGCCTTCGGCAGCGAGGTGCTGCCCGCAGACATGACCCAGCTTGCGCGCTCCAAGACCCTGCTCGTCATCGCTGACGACCTGGAGTCCAGCCACAACGTCGCCTGTCTGCGCTGCAAGGATGCCGTGGTGAACAACGGCGCCCGGCTGATCGTGGTGAGCACCCGCAGGGGCGAGCTATGCGACTTCGCCAACGTATGGCTGCAGCCGCGGCCGGGTGAGGAGGCGACCGTCGTGGCTGCCCTCGCCGACGCCGTCGGGCGGCAGGGCGATTCGCCTACGCTCTCACCGCAGATCGCGCAGCTCTTCC
>JADFRV010000181.1 GCA_022561095.1 Chloroflexota bacterium
TGGAGCGAGTTCGAGAAGGTTGCGCCTGAGATGGCTCAGCTAGGCGAGGAGCGATTCGATCGGTCGGGGCTCGTCCTGGTCGGGACCGTCCGCAAGGATGGCTCGCCGCGCATCAGCCCCGTTGAGCCGCTCATCACCCAGGGACAGCTGCTCCTGGGCATGATGTGGCGCTCCAAGAAGGCACTCGACCTAATCCGGGATCCGCGTTGTGTCGTCCACAGCACGATCTCCAACCGCGACGGATCGGAGGGCGAGTTCAAGCTGCGCGGCAATGTGGTGGATGTCCCGGACCCCGATATGAGGGAGCGTTACTCCGAGGCGCTCTACGAGAAGATCGAGTGGCGACCGAAAGAGCCCTACCACCTCTTCTCGGTGGACATCGAGAGCGCGACGTTCATCGTCTACCAGAACGATAAGCAGTCCGTGAGGCGCTGGCCCTAGCGGCGGCCCCTTGGCACGGGCAGGCTTCGGCCTTTCGCATAAGGCCGGAGCGCACCAGTAGCGGCCCGTTCGGGGGCGGGCCGGGCGGGTCAGATGACGCCGGGGTGGGGCGGATGCTACGCGGAGCCCCCCTTCGGCTCCCGCGGTACGACGAACGCCATCACGACGTAGAGGAAGATCCCCGGCACGAACCCCGTCAGAATCGTGGCGATGACGTAGACGATGCGTATCAGGGACGGGTCGAGGCCGGTGTAATCGGCCACGCCGCCAAGGACACCTAGCAGCTTCTTCTCGCTCCGGCTACGGTGCATTCGCTTCGGCTGATCGGCCACGACATGCCTCCTCCCTAGCACATGATCGCATCCACTTGACGCTAGCATTATACCGCAGCTAGTCTGCGCCGGATTTCACTAACCGCCTCGCCCTGCTAAACTTACGGTCGTGACTACGACTTCGAGACGGGCCGCCAGACCGTTCCCGCCCCGCCTCTGGGCCCAGGCGCTCTACACCATACCCCGCTTCGATCTGGCGGAAGTCGACCCCATCACCCGCTGGCTTGTCCTCTCCCGCGCCTCCGTCGTCGTCATGACCGCCACCTCCGCCGTCATCGGCGGCCTGCTCGCCCTCCGCGACGACGTCTTCGATGCGCCGCTGCTCATCCTCACCGCCATCGGCCTGGTGCTCGCCCACGCCGGCTCCAACCTCGTGAACGACTTCTGGGACTTCCATCGCGGCGCCGATACCGAGGACTCGCCCCGCGTCAACTACGGCCCGCATCCCCTCACCGACAAGTCCGCCCAGCGGCGCTCTTTCGTGGGCATCACCCTCGCCCTCCTCGCCGTAGCTGCCGCCATCGGCATCTACCTTACGGTCGTCGCCGGCCCGCTGCTCCTCGCCTTCGCCCTAACGGGGGCGTTTGTCCTCCTCCTCTACTCCGGCGGGCCTCTCCCCCTGAAGTACTTCGGCCTGGGCGAGATCGCCGTGTTTATCGTCTGGGGCCCCCTGATGATCGGCGGCACCTACTACGTGATGGCGGAGTCGCTCCCCGCCTGGGTCGTCCTCGCCTCCATCCCCTACGCCCTGGGCGTCACCACCGTCCTCTTCGGCAAGCACCTCGACAAGCTCGCCTTCGATACCGAGCACGGCATCCGCACCCTGCCCATGCTGCTCGGCGAGGCGCGGGCGCGGCGCCTGACCCAGCTCCTGAGCCTGGCCATGTACGCCTCCGTCATCGCCCTCGCCATCTGGCAGACGATGCCCGGCCTGCTTCTGGTGGCGGGCGCCCTGCCGCTGCTGCTCTGGGTGTTCCGCATCAACAGCTCGCCCAAGCCCAAGGAGCCGCCGGAGGACTATAAGGGCTGGCCTCTCTGGTTTGTGGGGATAGCTTTCATCCACAACCGCCGCTTCGGCGTCCTGTTCATCGCCGGACTCATCCTGCAGCTCGTCGGCGAAGCAGTCGTCTAGGCGGCTGAGCGGCTGGCCGAAGGACGGGTGGCTGCACCGGCCTGCTCTTGACTGCGTGTCCTCTTGACGTTACGTTAATCACGTCGCATTTCGGCTAGAAGGAGGGTCGCCATCACTACCGAGGTTCGCCCAGCTCGCGTCGACGCCGAGGTGCTGCGCGGCCAGATCCGCGACAAGTACACCGATGTCGCTCTCACCCCCGATAAGGGGTTCCACTTCCACAACGGACGCCCCCTGGCGCGCATGCTGGGCTACGACGAACCCCTCGTAGACGCGCTTCCCCAGGGCACCGTCGACTCCTTCGCCGGCACCGGCAACCCCTTCTCCTTCGGCGACCTGCGCCCCGGCGAGACCGTCCTCGACATCGGCTGCGGCGCCGGCTTCGATACCCTCATCGCCGCCCGCCACGTCGGCCCCAGCGGGCGCGTCATCGCTGTAGACATGACCCCCGCCATGCTGGAGAAGACCGCTGCCGGCGCCCGAGAGCTCGGCCTCGCTAACGTCGACTGCCGCCAGGGCCTCGCCGAACAGCTGCCGGTAGACGATGAGTCCGTTGATGTGGTCATCAGCAACGGTGTCATCAACCTCTGCCCGGACAAAGTGGCGGTGATGATGGGGATCCGGCGCGTGCTCAAGCCCGGCGGCCGCTTCCAGATAGCGGACATCGTCGTCCACAAGGAGGTCCCTCAGGACGCGAAAGATGATATAGACCTCTGGTCAGGCTGAATCGCCGGTGCTCTGCTGGAAGCAGAGTGGAGCTGGGTGCTGGAGCACGTGGGCTTCGCGGACGTTCGCTGGGGGCCGCAGGTGGATGTCTTCTCGGGCTCCGAGCACGAGTCCGACGCAAAAGAGTTCGATACCCGTGGTGTTACCTTCGCGGGGATTAGGCCTTAGCATACGGCGCGCCGCGTCATAGGAGGTGCTCATCTATATGACTGGTGGGGCAACGGCGGCGATGAAGAGATAGGACAGATCGAGCGAAGAAGGAGGTTACTATGGCACAGACACGCGAAACCGGGACCGCCCCTGCAGAGGCGGTCATCGACGAGCTTAAGTCGAGCCTGCGTGGGCCGCTCATCGGCCGCAACGATGAGGGCTACGAAGAGGCCCGCAAGGTCTACAACGCGATGATCGACCGACGACCGCGCCTCATCGCACGGTGCGCCGACGCAGCGGACGTCATCGCGGCGGTGAACTTCGCTCGGGAGAACGGTCTGGTCGCGGCCATCAGAGGCGGCGGCCACAACGTAGCCGGCTTCGGGACCGTGGACGACGGGATCGTGATCGACCTGTCGGGGATGCGGAGCGTGCGCGTGGACACCGCGAATCGGACCGTGCGGGCCGAAGGGGGCTGCACTTGGGGGGATGTCGATCACGCGTCCCACGCCTTCGGCCTGGCTGTGCCGTGCGGGATCCTCTCGACGACGGGCGTGGCTGGGCTAACGCTGGGCGGCGGCACGGGCTACCTCACCCGCAAGTACGGGCTGACGGTGGACAACCTTATCTCCGTGGACGTGGTGACAGCGGACGGCAGCCTGGTCACGGCGAGCGTGGAGGAGAACGAGGACCTGTTTTGGGCGATCCGGGGCGGTGGGGGCAACTTCGGGGTGGTGACGTCGTTCAAGTTCACGGCGCACCCGGTGAGCCAGATTTACGGAGGGCCGATCTTCTATCCGATCGAGAAGACGAAGGACGTGCTGCGCTTCTTCCGGGAGTACATCGCGGCGGCGCCGCCGGAGATGGGCGCGTTCTTCGCGTTCCAGAAGGGGCCGCCGGTGCCGTTCATGCCCGATAACCTCGTCGACGTGACTATGTGCGCGATAGTGGCGTGCTACGCGGGCGAGGACCTGAAGAAGGGCGAGCAGGTAGTCAAGCCGCTGCTGGAGGAGCTGGGGCCGCCCGCGGCGTTGCACGTCGACAGGATGCCGCTGCCGGCGCTCAACAGTGCGTTCGACGGGCTGTTGCCGCCGGGGCTGCAGCACTACTGGAAGGCGGACTTCTTCGACGAGCTCAGCGACGAGGCGATCGAGGCTCACTTGAAGCACGGGCCGGACGTGCCCACGGTGCAGGCGACGATGCACGTCTACGCGATCGACGGCGCGCCACAGCGGGTGCGCCAGGAGGAGACTGCGTTCAGCTACCGGGATGCTGCCTTCAACGTGGTGATCGCTGGGATGTGGCCAGACCCCGCTGACAACGAGAAGAACACGAAGTGGGTTCGGGACTACTTCGACGCGCTGCACCCGCATTCGTCGGGAGGGGCCTACGTGAACTTCATGACGGCCGACGAGGGGCAGGAGCGCATCAAGGCGAGCTACCGGGGCAACTACGAGCGGCTGGTGTCGCTGAAGGCGAAGTACGACCCGTCGAACCTGTTCCGCGTGAACCAGAACATCAAGCCGACGGTGTGACCGCGCGCTGACAGGCTCCGCTCCAGCGGATACTAAGCGTAACGGACGGGGCGGGGTCCCAGGGGCTCCGCCCCGACGCATTGGCGGTGCCCAATGTCGTCCCGGTGGGCAGATTTCGTTCAGGTGACCCATCTGACCTCTTCCTTTGATACAATAGTCTAGATATGGCCCGAACGACCAAGCGTGACTACTACGAAACCCTCGGCGTGTCGCGGAACGCCCCTACGGAGGAGATCAAGA
>JADFRV010000182.1 GCA_022561095.1 Chloroflexota bacterium
GATGAAGGTCTCGTAATAGACCTATCGAGGATGAAGGGCATCCAGGTGAGCCCTAGCAATCGAACCGCAAGGGCACAGGGGGGGTGCACCTGGGGAGATCTAGATCACGCCACCCACGTCTTCGGGCTAGCTACTCCCGGGGGCATCGTCTCGACCACCGGGATTGCCGGCCTCACCCTGGGCGGCGGCATCGGTAACCTCACCCGGAAGTGCGGACTTTCCTGCGACAACCTCGTCTCGGCGGACATCGTCCTGGCAGATGGAAGCTTCGTCGTCGCGAATGAGAGCGAGAACGCGGACCTGTTCTGGGCCCTGCGCGGCGGCGGCGGAAACTTCGGCGTGGTTACTTCCTTCGAGTTCCGCCTGCATGAGGTGGGCACCGTCTACGCGGGGCCCGTCCTCTGGACGGTCGAGAGGGCCGCCGACGCCATGAAGTTCGTGCGTGAGTTCATAAAGGAGGCGCCGGACGACCTGAACGTCATCCTCGCGTTCCTGCAAGTCCCGCCCGGGGAGCCGTTCCCGGAGCAGCTTCACGGCAAGAACATGCTGGCGGCCGTCGTCTGTTATGCGGGGCCGCTGGAGCAGGGTGAGGAAGTCGTGATGCCGCTCCGGGAGTTCGGGCCGCCGGCGTTCGATGGCCTAGGCCCGGTGCCGTTTCCGATGCTTCAGAGCGCGTTCGATGCCGTCGCTCCACCCGGGCTGCACAACTACTGGAAAGCCGACTTCGTCGTCGAACTCAGCGATGAAGTGATTGACGCTCATGCCAAGTTCGGGCCAGGCGTACCCAATATGTTCTCCGGGGCGCACACCTTCTCTATCAGCGGCGCCGCGCAACGGGTTGGCAAAAACGAGACGGCGTGGTCTTATCGTGACGCCAACTTCTCTCATGTAGTCTTCGCACTGGAACCGGATCCGGCGAACATGCCGAAGCATACGGAGTGGGTTCGGGATTACTGGTCCGCGCTACACCCGTACTCGGCGGGCGGGGCCTACGTGAACTTCCTGATGGACGAGGGCGAAGACCGCGTCGCCGCCAGCTACCGAGACAACTACAAACGCTTGGCGGAAGTGAAGGGGAAGTATGATCCGGGGAACCTGTTCCGCATGAACCAGAATATCAGGTCGGCCTGAGCCTACGCACCTCAGGTCTCGCGCCACCTCACCTCGAACAGCCGCACGGGCTCGTCGAAGCCCTTGAGCGATGTCTCGCCCCTGTCGGAGAAGAAGAAGTCCTTGCCCTTTGCTAGCTCCCTCACGACGTTGGCGACGAGTATCTCGCCGCCCTTGGCCGTCGCGGTTATCCTGGCCGCCTCGTTCACCGCCGTCCCGAACAGGTCATCCTCCTCCGCTATCGGCTCCCCAGCGTTCAGCCCTACCCGCACCTTGATGGGCTCCTGCGCCGACTGGTTGCGCTGAGCGAAGGCCCGCTGCATGGAGATGGCGCACTCCAGCGCCCGCGTGGCCGAGGTGAACGAGGCCATGAAGCCGTCGCCCATCGTCTTCACCTCGGAGCCGCCGTGGGCCTTCAGCGCCTCCCGCACGATGCGCTCGTGCTCCCGCAGCAGGTCGCGGGCGCGGGCGTCGCCTAGTCGCTGGGTCAGCGCCGTTGACCCCTCTACGTCCGTGAAGAGGACGGTGCGGAAAGCGCCCGGCTCCCTTTCTGCGGTCTCCAACCCCAGGAACCGGTGTATCTCCGGGACTAGGACGTTGGCCTGGGCCCAGACGGTGGAACTCTGACCTTCGAAAGGGACGAACCTGGCTTGGGGAAGCCGAGCGGCTAGCTCCCGGCCCAGAGCGAACGGTACAAGAAGGTCCTGACGGCCGTGAAGCACCAGGGCCGGCATGGTCAGTCGTTCGACTAGGCCGCTAACGTCTGCCGAGTATAGCGTCTTGAGTAGCTCTGCTTGTATCACGGGGGAGGCCGTCGCTTGTAAACGCCGCTGGGCGTCGCGTACACCTCTGAGGTCCGAATCATCGTCATCAATGAAGTCGAAGACCGGAATCCCGAACTGAGCGGCATATTCGATTAGCGACCGTTGACGGTCGGGGGTAGTGATCTTATCCCCGCGGATAAAGGCACTGGACAGGACCAGCCGCGAGACGCGTTGCTGATTAGCAGCGGCGTAGGTCATGGCGATGGGCCCCGCCAACCCCCCCAGGCTGACAAGGTCGACCTTGTTCATCTTCAGATGGCCGATGATGGCTTCGAGGTCCCTGGTCAGCGCGGCCAATGAGAAGTCTGTAACCTCGCTGCCTGACAGCCCTGTGCTCCTCATGTCGTACCTGATTAGAGTGCAACCCTGCGCCAGGGACTCAAGGAATGTTCGCGAGGACGGTGCCTCCCACTCCAGCTCCAGGTGTGTCGGCCAGCCGGTCGCGTAGACTATCGGCGGCCCGTCTCCCACGGTGGCATATGCGATGGTCACGCCGTCAGAACTGGTGCAGAAGCGGATCTGCTGCTCCATCACAACTATCTCATCGTCCAATAAGCAATGCTGACGCGGTCCTTGGTCTGGGCGTATTGGATCTGCGGCTCCATGGCGGGACTATTCTACTCCATCGGGTGTCCTACACCCAGAGTTACACCCTATACCGGCGGTCATCGGCGGTTACCGGTAGCCACTGGCGGACGGAGTCAGATACAATACGGGCGTTCGCGGACGGAGGCAGACCCCACGGGGCGCTTTCGTAAAGCGCGGTGCGGGGGTTCGTACCCCTCTCCCGGCTCCAGTTTTAGTTATGGAATCGGCCAGGTCGTAAAGGTTCCGAGAGAGTGTAACGGAGGCGATCGATGCGCATAGCGGTATTCTTCGGCGGTACGAATGACGTGCAGGGCCAAGTAGAGGCGGTGGTGGAGGCTGAGCAGGACGGCTTTGACGGGATCTGGTTGGGGCAGATCTTCGGGCCGGATGTCCTCACGGTTATCGCTATGGCGGGGCAGAAGACTAGCCGCATCGAGCTGGGGACGTCGGTAGTGCCGACGTATCCCCGCCACCCGGTTGTGATGGCTCAACAGGCGTTGACGGCGCAGGCGGCGACGGGTGGACGGTTTAATCTGGGCATCGGATTGTCTCACAAGCCTGTGATCGAAGGGATGTGGGGGATGTCGTACGAGAAGCCGGCGGTGCATATGCGCGAGTACCTTTCCGTGCTGCGGCCGCTCCTCAAGGAAGGGCGGGTCAGTTTTAACGGGGAGTTCTTCCGCGTGAGCGCGACGGTGCAGGTTGTTGCGCCGGAGCCACCGCCGGTGCTGATCGCGGCGCTGGCGCCGGTGATGCTGCGCCTGGCCGGTGAAGTGGCCGACGGGACGGTGACCTGGATGGTAGGTCGGAAGACGCTGGAGACATACATCGTGCCGCGTATCAATTCAGCGGCCGAGGCGGCCGGACGCGCAGAGCCGCGGGTGGTGGTTGCGTTGCCGATTGCGGTGACGGACGACGTGGGCGAGGCTCGGGAGCGAGCGGCGAGGTCTTTCCAGATTTATGGGACGCTGCCGAACTATCAGCGGGTGCTGAAGATTGAGGGCGCCGCGGGGCCGGCGGAGGTGGCGATTGTGGGCGACGAGAAGGAGGTTGAGGGGCAGCTGCGCGGCATTGCGGCGGCGGGAGCGACGGACTTTCTGGCCGGTATGTTTCCTGTCGGGGATGACGCTAGCGGCTCGCTTGACCGGACACGGGCGCTTCTGAAAACGCTGGTCGGGAAGCTTTAGCGGGCGGGGGCCGGGGGCAGAGCCCCTCTACAGGCTCCATTACCGTATTTAGAGCAAATAGGTTCCATTCGCAGTAACATAGCCATCCCTTCACCGTCTTACCGTTAGAGCGCAGGTCCCTCTATTAGGAGGGGCTGATGCGCTTTGCTCCAAGTGAGCGGTGATGGCAGAGCGTACAGATATCCGCGGGCAGAACCAGCCGGCGTCAGTCCCCTATCCGGCTAAGCTGACGTTGCCCTCTCAGCGGACGAGGATCATCAACCGCAAGCGACTGATCGACCTCCTGGCTGAGTACACGTCCCAACGAGTCACGATAGTCAGCGCCCCCGCAGGTTACGGCAAGACAACGCTGCTTCTGGACTTTGCCAGGAGCTGGAATGCGCCCGTCTGCTGGTACACGCTGGACGAGCGCGACCGCGACTTGCGGACGTTCCTCAGCTACTGGCTGGCCAGCGGCAGGGTCCACTTCTCCTCGTTCGGGGCGGAGATTGAGGAGGCGCTGAGCGGGGGCGGGGAGGTGAGTGTGGAGCGCTGGGTAGACCTTATGGTCGCGGCTGTCGAGGAGGTTGATCAGCCGTTTGTCCTCATAGTTGACGATTTTCACTATCTGGATGAGACGGCGCCGGAGGTACGGCAGGTGTTTGAGGGCTGGATGTACCGTCTGCCCGCACACTGTCACCTCGTGCTCTCAACGCGCACCCAACCTGACCTGGCCATCCTGCCGATGTTGACCGTACGCCGGGAGGTGGCGACGGTGGCAGCGGCGGCCTTCGCCTTCACCTGTGAGGAGGTCGCCCAGCTCTACCGCGACGTGTTGAATAAAGAGATATCCC
>JADFRV010000183.1 GCA_022561095.1 Chloroflexota bacterium
TAGGGCCGCCGGCGGCCTCGAGGGCGTCGATCCAGCGGTCGCCGTCAGCGAGGGGGTAGACGCCGGGGCGGAGGACGGCGCCGGCGACGTAGACGCGGATCTCCTCGGCCGGGACGCCGGCGAGGTCGAGCTCAAGGGGCTGGGGGCCGCTGAGGCGTTCGCTCAGGAGGAAACCGCCGCCGATCAGCAGGGGCAGGGCGAAGAGGGCGACGATGAACCAGCGGTAGCGCACGAGGAGGTCGGACACGGGTGCCTCCAGCGGGAACTGCGGGGCGGGCTGGCGCGAATGTTAGCGCCGGAGAGGGAAGGGCGTCAAGCGGGATATGGTTGTCTTAGTGGTCTCAGGTAGGCTGTGTGGTTATTTTATTGCGGGAGGTGTCAAAAGTGGGGGGATGCTAGTAATCCTGAGATTATGGTAAACTGTCGGGACACTGGAGGGAGGTGACAAGATGGCGAAGAAGAAGACAGCAGCCCGGCCGAAGAAGGAGCCCAAAGCTCAGGTACAGCGAGAGACAACGAGCCAGAAACTCGACCTCATTCTCGCTGACCTCGACTCCATCAAAATGCGGGTCGTTTCGCTAAGTAAGCCGGTCAAGGACGCGGATAAGCTTATGGCCGCGATGAGGGTGGCTCAGCGTAACGAGGGGCGGTAGATCAGCCACTACCCTTCGACCTTCTCATATAGTTGCCTAGCGTCTTCGGCGGCTCAGCGGACCGGAATCTTCTCTTGCGCCCACATCGCTTGCACTGGCCCCTACTGGTGACTCCGTGAGGCGTCTCTATCAGCCAGTGGTGTGCGCAGCGCCTTAGTCCGCGGCCACTACTCTTTGGCGGAGAACTCCTGAGCATTTCACCACCGCTTCCCTCCTCCTGCGCCTCGGACTGCCGCTCTAATGGAGATATCCATCTTAACATATTATCGACACGATGGCGGCAGTTGAGTGCCGGGGTATGGTCGTTTTTGGGGGTTCAGGTAGGATGTGTGCTTATTTTTTTGCGGGAGGTATCGAAAGTGGGGGGATCCGTATCTGGGAGCGGGGGTATTCTACGGTCGTTTTCGTAGCGGACAGCGGCATCGTCGAGGGCGCGTTCGCGGAGGCGGGCGGCGAGGTCACGGAGGAGCTGGTCCGCGTATCGTTCGGCCCGGCGGCGACGGCGGCGCTGGATGCGGGCGATGGCGGTAAGGAGGTCGCGCGCTTCAGGGCTATCAGCGAGGAGCTGGAGGAGGCGCTGCTGCTGGCGTGAGGTGCGGCCGTGCTTGAGGGCGTTGAGGTTGCCGAGTGGGGGGCCGGAGTTGGGGCGGGGGCCGCCCCGAGGCATTACGAACCTCCTTTGTTGGCCACAGATCCGCCTGACCTGCCTGCCGGTAGGCAGGGGCGGACACGTGAGCACAGATTAAACACAGATGGGTCGTCTTTAGTGTAGGACGGGCGCGCGGCAGGGCGAAGGGGCATGTGGCGTTGGGGAGGCAGGGCGAGCGGACTGAAATCCGAGAGGAGGGTCTTGTCGTATACCGGCAATAGCGGGCTACTTTTCGAATCGAAGCGCGGGGTGCAGCCTACGTTTTCGACTAGATAGGTGTACCATAGCGGCGCGAGCTTCGAGCTAGAATAATGCGAAAGGGGGTGGAAGCCAGGAGAAGGTCAGCAGATAGGGGACGTTGCCCACGTTAACAAGGACAGAATCGTCAGACAGAAGGAGGACCACCAGTGGCTGAGATCATCGATGGCGTAGACCTGTCGAAGCTGGAGGGGTTCCGGAGCGCCATACAGAAGGAGCCGATAACGCTGGGGCTGAAGGCGAAGGCGCTATGGGATGGGGAGATGGGACGGGCGACCGTCCACATCGGCCCCTACAAGCTCGGCGATCAGGAGATCGAGCGCGACACGAGGCGGTACACGGTGTCATACGGGGCGTGGAAAGAGGTGGAGGATGCGTTGGGGATGGTGGGCCCGACAGACCGAGAGGAGCCGGTGGAGATGGCGCTGGGGGCGATGGCGGCGTGCATAGTGAACTCGATCACCTGGAACGTTCACCGCCACGGCATCAAGCTGGACGACCTAGTGGTGTCCGTGAGCACGGACGTGAACCCGGACGTGCTGCTTGAGGTGCGGGGGCCGGAGGAGCACACCGCCTGTATGCAGAACCTGCGGGCCGAAATCAAGGTGAAGGGCGAGGGGCTGACGCCGGAGAAGCTGGAGATCATCAAGAAGCTGGCGACGCACTCACCTGTGGACGGGCTGATATCGCAGGCGAACCAGATCACGCACACCGTAACGACCTAGGCCAGGCGAGTATCCCTGACGCGGTGCCGGTTAGGGCGGCCGCAACGGTGGACATGATAAGGGGGAGGATTGATCCCTGCCGTCCTCCCCCTTTCTCGTTGGATAGAGGGCAGGGAAGAGAGGCACTAGGCGCTGCTTCTGGGCCACCAACCCTTCGCCGGCGGCCCAGAGGCGACGGGCGGGGCCTACGCTGACATCGATGCGTGTAACAGGAACAGCCACCGACATGTTTATCTGTATGACGGGGATACTGCCCGCCAAGGCCAGGCCATTACCCAAAGAATGATTATGGAACCTATATCTTTAGTGCTGTTTCTACTGATCGCGCTGTTCGCCGGCTGGCTGGCAGGACAGATCATGGGGCGGGCGATGGGCGTAGTGGGGAGCCTAGTGGTAGGTGTGCTGGGCGCTCTGCTGGGCGGTTTCCTGTTCAGGTTACTCGCCACCTCGCTGGACGTCAGCCTGCGGCACGATCTGCCACCTTACGTGTGGTCATCGCTCGTGGCGTTGGTGGGGGCGGTAGTTGTGCTGCTGCTGATACGAGCGGTGGAAGAGAAGGCCTAAGCGTCAGCCTGGGCGATCAACTCCTCGCTGGCGGTCCAGAGGCGGCGGGCGGCTTCGTCGTCCTGGGCGATGGGGGTGGGCTGCTCTTCCTTGGAGTCCGCGAAGTACTTGCCGGTGACGCCATCGACCTCAGGTGCGGAGGCGAGGAAGATGGAGGTCTGGGCGCCCTTCTCGGGTGAGCGGAGGAAGGGCTTGGCGAGGGTGAAGAGCCAGGAGAACGGCGCTCTGACGTCGCCATCGTGGGAGAAGCCGGTGTTGACGCCGCCCGGGTGGAGGGCGTTGACAGTGACGTCGCTGCCCTCGAGCCGGCGGGCGAGCTCACGTGTGAAGTAGATATTGGCGAGCTTGGAGCGGCCGTAGGCCTGCCAGCCACCGTAGCCGTTGGTAAGCTGGAGGTCGTCGAAGTCGAGGCCGCCGCGGGCGAAGCGGTGGGCGTTGGAGGCGACGTTGATGATGCGGGCGGGGGCGCTGGCCTTGATGCGGTCGAGGAGGAGCTGGGTGAGGAGGAAGTGGCCGAGGTGGTTGACGCCGAAGGTGGTCTCGAAGCCCTCCTCCGTCTCCGTCCTCTCGTTGAGGACGAGGCCGGCGTTGTTGATGAGGACGTGAAGGCTATCGTAGCGCTGGAGGAAGTCGGCGGCGAGGGCGCGAATGGAGGGGAAGGAGGCGAGGTCCAGGGGCATGAGGGTGACGTCGGCGCCGGAGCGCTGGCGGATGTCGGCGGCGGCCTGCTCGCCCTTCTGGGGATCGCGAGAGGTGAAGACGACGGTGGCGCCGACGCGGGCGAGGGCGACGGCGGTCTCCTTGCCGATGCCGGAGTTGGCGCCGGTGATGAGGACGGTCTTGCCTTGCATGCTGGCGGTCATGGGGAAGGCTCCTTGGTGATGGGCTGGTGTACGGGGGCTATATTAGCATGAGGGACACTGGGCAGGAGACAGGGCTGTCAAAGGATAGCGTAGACGCTGTAGCCGACCCAGTGCGGGGCCATCCTCCCGACTCCAACGGCCACGACGCGGTTAAGCCAGGCGTACTTCTCTGACCCCGTCTCGTAGAAGGGGGCGATGCGGAAGTAGTACTCGGACGGATCGACAGCCTCACCTGCGAACAGGCGCTGAAAGACGTCAGGGGAGGCGTCGAAAATGCCGTGATAGTGGGAGTAGATGAGATGGCCGTCATCGGTGCGCAGGGTGGCCCGGACGTCCAGCTCACCTACGCCGTCGGGACGGATGAGGAACCAATCGCCGCCGCCGGGGAGCAGCTCGCCCTTGAACTTGGGGCCTTCAACGGTGCCGCCCTTGACGTAGACGATCTGGCGGTTACCGTGGGGCGTGAGTCCGATGGGTTGCGCTTCCTCCAGGTCCACGCTAACCTCGCACAAAAACTCGGTCTTCAGCTCCGATAGCGGTTGCGCCTTCATTGCGTCCCCTTTACTACGTGGCCCGCCGCGGTTGTACGCCTGGGTAGGGCGAGTGTCGGCGGCGTGGTGGTTTCTTGGCGATGGGTGTTGCCGGCCACAGACTACCACAGATAGCGCACAGGTTTGTAGTTGGTGTGGGAGACGTGGAGAGGCGCTCCGAGCCTCGTTTGCGAGATGCGCTGTGTTGAAGCTCGGAGCGCCTGTACCTCACACGGGCGGTGGCTTCGCCGAGACGGTGCGGCGATCGCGAAAGGAGGGGGGCGCGATCGCCGAT
>JADFRV010000184.1 GCA_022561095.1 Chloroflexota bacterium
CGATCACGGGGTCGCCGCCGACGCCGACGCAGGTGGACTGGCCGATGCGGCAGGCGGTGAGCTGGGCTACGGCTTCGTATACGAGTGTGCCGGAGCGGGAGATGACGCCGACTTTGCCGGGGGCGAAGACATCACCGGGCATGATCCCCACGCGGGCCTGGCCGGGGGTGATGACGCCGGGGCAGTTGGGGCCGATGACGGTGATGCCGGAGCCGTTAAGGAAGCGACGGACGCGAACCATGTCCATGGTGGGGACGCCTTCTGTGATACAGATGATGACCGGCATTTCGGCGTCTGCGCCCTCCAGAATGGCGTCGGCGGCGAAGGGGGCGGGGACGAAGATGAGGGAGCAGTTGGCCTGGGTGGAGGCTACGGCCTGGCGGACGGTATCGAAGACGGGGACCTCGTCCATCGCCTCGCCGCCGCGGCCGGGGGTGACACCGGCGACGACGATGGTGCCGTATTCGATGCAGCGGCGGGTCTGGAAGGAGCCTTCGCGTCCGGTGATGCCCTGGACGAGGAGGCGGGTGTCGCCGCCGACGAGGATGCTCATTCGCCCTTCCATCTCCGGGCGCGGCCGGCGGGGACGAGCTGACCGGCGTGCATGGATTCGTGCTCGGAGAGGATGTCGAGCGTGGCGAGAAGCTGTGGGTTAAGGTGCTCGGTGCGCAGGCGGCTGAGGATGCGCAGGGTCTCGTGGCGGTTCCCGGCCAGTTCGTCGACCAACTCGGGAACAGTGCGGCCGCGGCGCTCCTCGACGGTGACCTGGTTCCGCTCTGTGGTCGTAAGGGTGGCGAGCTCCGCCGGGTCGCCCTCGCCGAGGACGGCGCGGAGGCGTGTCTGCATACGGAGGTCGTTGGAGGCGACGTGGGCGAGGATGTCCCGGTACGTCCAGCCGGGGTCTGCGCTCTGTTCGTCCCAGGCCTCGTCGGCGACGGAGTAGACGGTGCGGAGGAACCCCTCGCGGTAGCGGTAGATGAGGCGAAACCTCTCCTTGATCTCCGGTAGGAAGGTGAGCGTTTCGGGCTGCCAGTCGGTCTCGACGGCGCGGCGGATGTCGTCTGCGTGCTGGCGGGCATGGTAGCCGGACCAGAGCCAGTCCTCTACGTGGAGGTCGTAGTCGGGGCCCATGGGGACGGTGTAGGCGAGCACGGGGAGGTGCTCCCCGCTGAGCTTGAGGGCGGCGTTGTGCATGGCGTCGTGGCAGCGGAAGAGCATCTGGCGCATGTCCTCGGGGGCGAGGTCGCGTCGCTCGGCGACGACGGCGGCGTTGCGGGCGCGGACGTCGAACGTCTTGCCGGTGTCGGCGATGAACTGGGGGGTGAGGACGCCGGCGAGGATGAGGCCGACGCCGGAGGGGCTCATATCGCCGATGCAGTGGGCGATGAGGTCCTTGACGGTCCAGTCACCGTAGGGGACGGGGCGGGCCCAGTCGCCATCGGAGAGGGAGTCGACGACGCGGAGGAGGTCGCGGTGGGCGACGCGGAGGTCGTCCATAGCGGCCTGGACGAGGGGGAGGGTCATGGTGTCGCTTCCATCTAGCCGCGACTCATAATACGATGGCGATAGAGGTTAGCGAAAGCATCGCAGGACGCGTGTTTGCGGGGCGCCGCGGAGTATGAGCAGGGCACTAGAAGAAGGAGGACCACCATGGCTGATCATGTAACGTTATTTAGGATGAAGGCGCAGGCGGGGAAGCGGCAGGCGGTGATCGATCAGTTCGCGAAGTGGGAGCGGGAGCACAAGGCTACAGTGAGGGGCTTCCGGCACTCCCTCCTGCTGGCGAACAACGATGACCCGGACGAGCTGATGGCTGCGGTCCGGTTTGACAGCACTGAGAGCTATAATGCGAACTCCGACCGGGCGGAGCAGGGGGCGTGGTTCCAGGAGCTGCGGGCGCTGCTGGCGGCGGACCCTGAGTGGTTCAACGGGACGCTGGTGCGGGAGGCGGCGGGCTAGCGGCGCGTCAGGCGGCGGCGGAGGAGGAGGGCGGAGGCGGCGGCGGGCGCTAGTCTTCCGGCTCGCCGACGAGGCGCTCAAACTCTGGGCCGAGGGTGGGGTCTGAGCGGAGGTTGCCGAAATCTTCTTCTTCGCGTGCCAGCGGGCGGTACTTTGGGTCTTTACCAATTGCGTCTCTCAGGTCGGCCAACGATCTTTTTAACTGACCCATGCGTGCCAGCACGCACCCGCGGTTGTATAAAGCATTTACAAGGTCTTGATCGAGTTCCAGGGCGCGATTGTGGTCAGCCAGGGCCTTCTCGTAGCGGCCCAAGTGAGTGAGGGTCACGCCTCTATTATCGAAGGCTCGGGCGTAACCCGGTTCCACCGCCAACGCTTGGCTAAAGTCAGACAGGGCGTCCTCGTAGCGCTTCAGGTTGCCCAGTATGATGCCGCGATTGTTGAGGTTAAGGGCGTGGTCGGGCCTGAGCTCCAGGGTGCGGTTGTAGGCTGACAGGGCTTCATCGTAGCGCTGGAGGGCATCCAAGGCGACGCCGCGGTTGCCGAGGGCGATTGGGTCGTCGGGCGTGAGTTCAAGGGCTGCGTCGTATTCTAATAGCGCTCTGTCTATCTCTCCAGCTATGTAGAAGGCATTGCCCTGGATAAAGTGGTCAGCGAACGTTTTGGGGGGCTCCAGTCGGGCTACTACGGAGGCGGCAGCTTCCAGCACTTCACGGTCGGCCTGCGGGAGTGGCGGCTCCTCAGCAGTGATCGCTCCTGTTGGAGTCATCCTCTGAACGAGGGACTTAGACAGTAGCAGCTCACGTCGGGCGCGGTGGAATGAGCGGAGTTCGTCCCGTACACGTTGGATCTCGGCCCGGATGCGCGCCTTCTCTACATCGGACTCGGCGTCGTTCAGCTGTTCCTGGAGCACCTCGATTTCGTCCCGATAGGTCTTCTCTATCTCGGCGCGGTCCTCCTTGGCCCACCACCTCCTTCGGTCGATGAAGTTCAGGGCAGCGCCGGGAATTCCCCGAATGAATCCGAATATGGCGGCAACAAAGGGCGGCACGTCGTGTCCTTCTACTCCCCGCCGGTAGCAGCGGCCGCCTCCACGGCATTGCGGGCGGCCTGGCCGAGGTCGGCGGCGCGGACCACGGGCAGTTCGGAGTCGCGGAGGATGCGGTCGCCCTCCTCCAGGTTGGTGCCGGCGAGGCGGGCGACGACGGGGATGCCGATGTCCATCTCCTTGTGGGCGTCGATGATGCCCTGGGCGATGATGTCGACGCGGGCCATGCCGCCGAAGATGTTGATGAGGACGGCGCGCACGTCCGGGTCTTCAATGAGGATGCGGAAGGAGTTGACGACGCGGGAGACGTCGTTGACGGTGCCGATGTCGAGGAAGTTGGCGGGGTCGCCGCCGGCGAGCTTGATGGCGTCCATGGTGGCCATGGCGAGGCCGGCGCCGTTGACGACGCAGCCGATGTTGCCGCTGAGCTTGACGTAGTTGTTGATGCCAAGCTGCCCGGCCTGCACCTCCAGGGGGTCCTCCTCGTCGGTGTCGCGCAGGGCGGCGATCTCGTCGTGGCGGTAGAGGGCGTTGTCGTCGAAGGTGAGCTTGGCGTCGGCGGCCAGGAGGCGGCCGTCTTTAGTGACGGCAAGGGGGTTGATCTCGGCCAGGGAGCAGTCGTTCTCCAGGAAGGCGCGGTAGAGGCCGGAGACGGTCTGGACGGCGGGCCGCATGAGGTCGCCGCTGAGACCGAGGCCGAGGGCGAGGTCACGGCCCTGGTAGGGCTGGAGGCCGATGGAGGGGTCGACGGGCAGGCGGCGGATGCGCTCAGGCGTCTTGGCGGCGACCTCCTCGATGTCGACGCCGCCGGCGTCGGAGGCGATGACGAGGGGGAAGCCGATGGAGTTATCGATGACGATGCCGAGGTAGAGCTCTCGCTCCACCTGTAGCCGCTCCTCGACCAGCACGCGCTTGACGAGGCGTCCTTCGGGGCCGGTCTGGTGAGTGACGAGCTGCATACCGATGATGTCAGCGGCGGCCTTACGGGCTTCGTCCGGGGTATCGGCGAGCTTGATGCCGCCGCCCTTGCCGCGGCCGCCGGCGTGGATCTGGGCCTTGACGGCGACGGGGACGGCGAGGTCGGCGGCGATGGCCGCGGCCTCGTCGGGAGAGGCGGCGACGCGGCCGCGGGGGACGGGGACGCCGTAGCGGGCGAGGAGCTCCTTGGCCTGGTATTCGTGGACCTTCACGGGTCGTCAGTCTAGCGGTGAGGCAACCGTGTGTCCAGGGGCGGCCGAATCGGGTAGTGGGTCAGTTTGAACGGACAGTCCCTTTACCCAGTGTCGGTGATGAACCCAATCCTAAAGGCAATAAGGACATTGGCTATTCCCGCCACGACCAGAAACAAGAGTGCCAGTGTGTTCGCCTCTCGAATAAGGCGGAGGACTCCGATGAAAGCCACGAGGACTCCTAACGCGCTCAACGCCAAAGCACCGTAGTTGAGGGTCGCGTCATAGTCTCCGGTAAAGATGCCCTGGGGTTCGGTCAGGAGTAGAACTAACAATAGGATCAGAGGCGGCACCCACGA
>JADFRV010000030.1 GCA_022561095.1 Chloroflexota bacterium
AGCACGTCGACGCCAACGTCGACGGCGACGGCCACGCCGACACCGGCCGCGACGGCGACGGCCGTCCCCACGGACACGCCGACTTCCACCGCCACGCCAACGATCGTAGCTCAGGCTCCGGCGGGCTTGCCGCCCACAGGGTCGGGTCTGCAGACAGGCTCCGGATTCCCCTGGACCGCCGCGGCCGCCGCGCTGGTGGCCGGTGGTTTGGCTCTGGTGACGGGCGGCGTCGTGCTCTGGAAGCGCGCTCGCTAGCGGCGAATGTCGTAGGCGGCGATGGTGCGCGCCGACGGTCGCAATCGAGTCCACCTCGGGCTCGTCGCAGTCGCCGCCTTGCTTGTGCTGGCGGCGCTCGCCTGCGGCGGCGGTGGGGAGGAGGGGCTGCAGCTGGTCTTCTACTCCGACCGTGACGGCGACGACGATATCTACATCATGGATGCCGACGGGAGCGGCGTGCGGCAGCTCACGGACGAGCCGGGCCGCGACTACGAGGCGGACAGTAGCCCCGATGGACGGACTCTGGTGTTCGCCTCCGAGCGGGCGGGCGAGGATGGCGCGCAGCTCTTCCTGATGGCGATAGACGGCTCCGACGTCCGCCGGCTGACGTTAAGCGGCGGAGAGAGCGGTCAGGTGACGGACGACTACGCCCACTGGTCACCGGACGGGGGGAGCATCGTCTTTCAGCGCACTACGAGCCCGGAAGGGGGAAGCCCGGACGCCGATATCTGGCTCATCGATGTCGAGACGGGGGAGGAGAGGCAGGTGACGGGCACTCCGGAGGACTGGGACAGCACGCCCAGCTTCGCCGCCGACGGGAAGAGCGTGCTGTTCGAGAGCAACCGGGGGGGCGGCTTCAGCGTCCAGCGGCTGAATCTGGAGACGATGGAGGTGGTGGCGCTGACGAGTGGCGAAGGGACGGATGCGGAGGCGAAGGAGTCACCGGACGGGAAACTAGTCGCGTTCGCATCGACGCGTGACGGCGGTTTCAATGTGTACGTGATGGACGCCGACGGCGGCAACGTGCGCCGGCTCACCGATAGCGAGGCCGACGACCGCTGTCCGCAGTGGTCGCCGGACGGGAAGATGCTCTCGTTCTACTCGGAGCGAGACGGCGATCGCGAGATCTACGTGATGAACGCGGACGGGAGCGAGCAGCGGCGTCTGACGGACAGCCCCGGCAACGATGAAGTGGCTGACTGGGTGGCGGCGCCCTAGGCTAAGCCGATACCGCCGTCGCGGAGACGGGCGGGCGTCGGTCGGCCCAGGGGCGGGCCTGCTCGAGCTGGGCAGCGAGGCGGAAGAGCGTCGCCTCGTCGCCGAAGCGGCCGACGAAGTGGGCGCCGATGGGGAGGCCGTCGTCGTTCCAGTACAGGGGTAGGGAGATGGCGGGCTGGCCGGTGACGTTGCAGATGGGGGTGAAGGGGATGAAGGGGACGGCGCGCAGGAACCCCAGGAGGGGGTTCTCCGGGGTGTCGAAGCTGCCCAGGGGCAGCGGCGGCTCGCCGAGGGTGGGGGTGAGCCAGACGTCGTGATCGACGAAGAAGCGGGCGATATCACGGCTCAGCCGGTGGAGATCCTGGATGCCCAGGACGTAGTCGGAGGCTTTCTGCAGACGGCCGAGCTGGTAGAGGCCCCAGGTAAAGGGCTCGAAGTGCTCAGGCGCGGGGGTGCGGCCGAGGCGACGGGCCCAGCCGTCGATGGTGGCGGCGGCCCCCGAACCGGCGATGACGCTGATGACGGCCTGGGTGAGTTGCTCCGGGGGGATGGTCAGGGAGGCCTCCACGACGTCGTGGCCGAGGTCGGCGCAGAGGGCGGCGGCGTCCTTCACTGCCGCCACGCAGTCTGGGTGCAGGGGTGTGCCGGTGAGGGTCTGGGTGGTGAAGGCGATACGCAGCTTTCCGGGATCGGCGCCGACCTCCTTGAGGAAGGGGCGCTCTGGGGGCGGCGCCCAGTAGGGGTCGCCCAGATCGGGGCCGGAGGTGGCGTCCAGAAGAGCGGCGCTATCCCGCACGGAGCGGGTGAGGGCGTGCTCGACTACGAGCCCGTTCAAGAGGTCTCCTACCTCTGGGCCGAGGGGGTTGCGGGCGCGGGTGGGCTTTAGGCCGAACAGGCCGCAGCAGGAGGCGGGGATGCGGATGGAGCCACCGCCGTCGCCGCCGTGGGCCATGGGGACGATGCCGGCGGCCACGGCGGCAGCGGAGCCGCCGCTGGAGCCGCCGGGGGTGCGGGCGGTGTCCCAGGGGTTCTGGGTGGGGCCGAATAGGCGGGGCTCGGTGGTGGGGAGGAGGCCGAACTCCGGGGCGTTGGTCTTTCCGAGAATGATGAGACCGGCGCGCTTGTAGCGGGCGACGAGCTCCGAGTCGTGGTCTGACACGTAATCGCTCAAGAAGCTCGAGCCTTCGGCCATGCGGACGCCGGCGTACTCGGCCCCTAGGTCTTTGAGGAGGAAGGGGACGCCGGTGAAGGGGCCGTCCGGCAGCGGGCCGGAGGCGGCCTTGCGCGCCTCGTCGTACATTGGGGTGATGACGGCGTTGAGCGCGGGGTTGAGGCGCTCGATGCGCTCGATGGCGGCGTCGACGAGCTCGATGGGCTTGACCTGCTTGCGCCGGACGAGGTCTGCCTGGGCGGTGGCGTCGAGTAGGGCGATGTCGTTCATGGGGGCCTCCTGGTGGGTTCGGTGGCTGGCCCCGCCTAGGGTGCCAGATTGGGACGGCGCGGTCAAGGGCGTCCTCCGTCTCCCCAGACCGACCAGGGACCCCGAGCTAGTCGGGGGTTCCCAGGCGGGAGGGTGTGCCTGCCTGATCGGCCGGGGCAGCGGGAGGACGCCCCACTTGACATCTGATCGGCTGAGCACCGATCATCTGTGCGCGATGATACATACTGCGGAGCAGCGGCGCTGTGATCCAGGTCACAGTTTCGGCATGAGGCGCGAAATCTCTGAGGGGGCGGCATGACCCGGGCGGGCGATCTCCTGCGGCGGGTGCCGTTTCTGGCGGCGCTGACGTTGCCGGAGAGGCGGGCGCTGGCGGCGGCGGCCAATCGTCGCCGCTTCGGTCGCGGCGAGGCGATCTTCCACAAGGACGAACGGGGAGAGTCGTTGTTCATCATCGAGGAGGGCTCGGTTCGCATCTACCTGCCCAGCCCGCAGGGGGCGGACCTGACGCTGGCCGTGTTGGGCGCGGGCGACTTCTTCGGGGAGATGGCGCTTCTGGACGGCGGGCCGCGCTCGGCCAGCGCCACGGCGCTGCGGGAGACGGCGACGCTGGTCCTGGGCCGGGCGGACTTCACCGCCGTCCTCCAATCGCGGCCGCAATCAGCGATGGCGGTGCTGGCGGCGGTGGCGCAGCGTCTGCGGGAGGCGGACGAGATGGCAGGCGACCTGGCGTTCCTGGATGTGGGCGGGCGTGTGGCGAAGAAGCTGCTGGAGCTGGCGGCCGCTCACGGCGTGCAGCGGCCGGAGGGGACGCTGCTGGAGTTGCCCCTGACCCAGGAGGGGCTGGCGAACATGGTGGGGGTGACGCGGGAGAGCGTGAACCGGCACCTGTCGACGCTGCGACGGCTGGGCGTCATCGCCCGCGAGGGGCGTCGCTTCCTGATACGAGACCCGGACGGGCTGCGGCGGTACATCCGGTATTCGCGCAAATAGGTACGGCGATCATGGTGAGCTCGCCGTGGGTGGCGAATGGCAGGGCAGAGGTCCTGCAGCTACATCCGGTTTTGGAGGCCTGAAGCCTGCCTGCCGGTAGGCAGGGCCTCCGCTACATGCTGCGCGAGTTCCTAGATGACCTCGCGTTCCCGCAGGAAGGGGATGGCGGCGGCGACGGCCTCCTCCGGCTGTTTCTGGTTGATCTCGAAGACGCGAGGGGCGTCCGGGGGCAGGCCGCGGGCGATGTAGGACCAGTCGACGTCGCCGAGGCCGGGGGCGCGGTGGTCTGCGAGGCCGTCGACGTCGTGGACGTGGGCACCGAGGCAGCGGTCGCCCAGCTCGTCCAGCCAGCGGTGCTTGGGGGTGAGGCCCAGCCTGTCCAGCACCTCCACATGGCCGACGTCCAGCCAGAAGCCAGCGACGCTGGGCGGGTAGCCTTCTAGGAGCGCCGGCATTTCGTCCAGGGCGGGGAACTCATGGTAGTGGAAGCGGTTCTCGAGGCCTATGGCGATATCCTTGGCGGCGGCGTGCTCGGCGATCTGGGCCAGGGAGCGGCGAGCCTGGGGGAGGTTTCGAACAGCGCCTTCCAGACGCTGAACGTGGGCCTGGCGGCGCAGGTCATCCACCTCATCGCCGTCGCGGACGCCGGAGTCGAACAGGCGGCGCAGTTGACGTTCGCTGTCGAACATCCGGCTCTTGCCCTCGGTCTCGATACCGCCCAGGTGGACGACGACGTAGCGGGCGCCGGCGCGGACGGCGTGGTCGATGGTGGTGCAGGCGAGACGGACGGCCTGGCCGCGCTCCTCATCGTCCAGGGCGGCGAGGTTTAGAGCGTCCGACCAGCGGCCGTTGCCGTCTTTCACGCGAGGGGTGGGCGAGTGAAGGGAGACGACGGAGACGTGATCGGAGGCGAGCAGCTCCTCGACGCCTTCGGGGGGGATCACGTAGTTGATCTCCACGGCGGGGTAGCCGAGCCGGGAGGCGGCCTCCGCGAACTGCGTCATGGAGTCTCGGTTGTGGTGGGGGAAGCGGCCCTGCGACCACATGGTGGAGAGGGCGTGGATAGGGGGCTGGCCTGGAGTCACGGTTCGAGTCTAGCGGATGCTGAGGCGACGGGCCAGCACAACGCCCGCCACAGTCGCCAGGACTCCGCCCGCGAAGGCGGTGCCGATCGACACCAGGAAGCCGGTCAGGTCGCGGGCACCGAGGAGGGGGACGAGGACGCCGGCGAGGCTGGAGGCGGCGACAGCCAGGGGCAGGGCCGGCAGTACGTGGCGGCCGCGGCGTATGACGGCGGCGAGCGACCAGGGCAGGAATCCCAGGAACCCCCAGAGGGCGAAGAAGAGGAGAACGAAGATGAGGCGGGCTTCGAAGGTCATGGGGATAGGGTCGGGCGTGAAGGGGTAGCAGTCAAGGGGGCGGAGGCTAACCGGCGTTTAGTCATGGGCGATAGGAGGTTTGACACGAGGCAGGGCGGGACGTAGCATATCGTGCGCCCGTTGCCCTCGAAGGGGCAAGGGGTTCAACAGCTTCGAGGGAGAGTGTGATCAAGTGAAGTCCTCAAGTGATTCGCTTCTGATTCGAGTCAAGGCGCGGCTGGTGCGGTGGAGGGTCGCGCTCCTGGCGAGCTCCGCGTTTGTGCTGCTGGCGCTGGGGGGAGTTGTGGGGGGTGGGTGGTACATCTCGGACCTGCTGAGGGCCGGAGCGCTGGAGCCGAACCGCGATCCCGATCAGCTGGACCTGCAGGTGGTTGCTCTGGAGAAGGGCGAGGTGACGCTGCGGGCGACGGAGAGGGCGAGCGAGGATGGCGACTGGACGAAAGATGGCATCTTCGGGTTGGAGTGGGCGGGGGGCTACGGACAGGTGGGCGCGATCCTGAGGATAGACGACGAGCAGGTGGTGCGTGAGTTCTCCGTCATACAGGGGGCGCCCGAAATCGGGGAGCCGGCGCGTCTGGACAGCTTCGCCTTTCCCGGCGATCCTGAGCAGGCGCATGGTATCGGCTTTGAGGAGGTGGTTATCGCCTCCGAACTGGGTGAGCTTCCCGCCTGGTTTGTGGATGGACCTCGGGACACCTGGGTCATCTTCGTGCACGGCAAGGGCGCCAACCGGCGGGAGGCGCTGCGTATGCTTCCCACAGTGGCCGGGTTGGGGTTTTCTTCTTTGGTCATCACCTACCGGAACGATGTGGAGGCGCCGGCGAGCGCGGACGGCTTCTACCGATACGGACAGACGGAGTGGAGAGACCTGGAGGCGGCGGCGGATTATGCGATCCAACATGGAGCCGATAAGTTGGTGCTGGTGGGCTACAGCATGGGTGGGGCGATCGCTACGAGCTTCCTCTACGAATCGCCGCTGGCGGAGCGGGTGGTGGGGGTGATCCTTGAGGCGCCGATGCTGGACTTCGGCGCGGTTTTTGATCGAGAGGCGGGGGAGCGAGGCCTGCCCGGGATCCTCACGACGGTCAGTAAGCTAATCGTGGGCTTCCGGTTCGATGTCGACTGGGGCGAGTTGAACTACCTGAAGCGGGCCGACGAGCTGGCCGTCCCCATCCTCCTGTTCCACGGCGACGCGGACCCCACGGTGCCCGTGACGACGAGCGACGCTCTGGCGGAAGCGCGGCCTGATATCGTGACCTATGTGCGTGCCGCGGGCGTGGGTCACGTCCGGAGCTGGAACGCGGGGCCCGCCGCCTACGAAGCGTCGGTGCGTGGCTTCCTGGAGCGGGTGGTGCGGTAGATTAAGCGGGAAGGGCCGCGTTAACGGCGGGCGACGCGGCCGGGACGGCTGCCCTGCTTAACCGCGGTCATGGGGATGATGGCGTCCAGGTCGTCGGCCGGAGGAGGAGGC
Source organism: Chloroflexota bacterium (assembly GCA_022561095.1). GTDB lineage: Bacteria > Chloroflexota > Dehalococcoidia > SM23-28-2 > RBG-16-64-32 > JADFNQ01. The sequence goes on from JADFRV010000030.1 coordinate 6,497, forward strand.
GCCGACTCGTCGGGGAACTTCTCCGCGATGACGCGCTGGCCCTCCTCGATGAGGGCGGGAAGGAACTGATCCTCGGTGACGATGCGTACGACTTCGCCCTTGCGGAAGATGGCGCCCTTGCCCTTGCCGGCGGCGAGGCCGATGTCGGCGTCGCGGGACTCGCCGGGGCCGTTGACGACGCAGCCCATGACGGCGACGGTGATGGGCTTACCCAGCTTCTGGAAGTGGGCCTCGATCTGGTTGGCGAGGGGGATGAGGTCGACTTCGATGCGGCCGCAGGTGGGGCAGGCGACGATAGTGGCGCCGCGCTGCCGGATGTTGAGGGAGCTGAGGATGTTCCAGGCGACGGGCAGCTCCTCGGCCGGGTCGGCGGCGAGGGAGACGCGTATGGTGTCGCCGATACCCTCGGCCAGGAGGAGGCCGATGCCGACGGCGGAGCGGACGGAGCCGGCGCCCAGGGTGCCCGCCTCGGTCACGCCGAGGTGGAGCGGATAGGGGACGCGCTGGGTGATTTCGCGGTAGGCGGTGACCATGGTGGGGACGTCGAACGCTTTGAGAGAGATCTTGATGTCTTCGAAATCCATCTCCTCCAAGATGCTAATCTCCCATAGGGCGGCGTCCACCATGCGCCGCGGTTTGGACGGGGGCAGCTCATCCTCGGCCAGGGTAGGTATGGGTGGGAGGGAGCCTTCGTTGACGCCGATGCGGATGGGGATGTGGCGCTCCTGGGCGGCCCGCACCACCTCTCTGACCTTGTCAGCGTTGCGGATGTTGCCGGGGTTGAGGCGGAGGCCGTGGATGCCGGCCTTGATGGAGGCGAGGGCCAGCCGGTAGTCGAAGTGGATGTCGGCGATGAGGGGGGCGGTTGTCCTACGGACGATCTCCGGCAGGGCGGCGGCGGCGGCCTTATCGGGGACGGCGAGGCGGACGATCTCGGCGCCGTTGTCGGCGAGTTGGGCGATCTGGTTGAGGGTGGACTGGGCGTCGGCGGTATCGGTGTTGGTCATGGTCTGGACGACGACGGGAGCGTCGCCGCCGACCTGGACGTCGCCGACGTGGACGGGCCGGGACTTTCGCCTGGGGCTGAGCGGGACGTGCTCCTCGACGGTCATCTGAACAGGCTCTCCCCTCCGATGATGCGTTGGACATCGAGGACGGTGATGCCAACTGCTAGGCTAATGATAAGCGCCAGGCCCACTAGGTGCACTATCGCCTCCTTCTCGGGGGCGATCCTACGACCGCCGCGGATGATTTCCAAGAGAACGAACGCGATACGTCCGCCGTCCAGCATGGGTAGGGGCAGGATGTTGATGATGCCGAGGTTGAAGGAGAGGAGGGCGGCCAGTTCCAGGAGGGCTATCCAGCCTGACTGGTCCACGATCTCGCCGGTGGCCTGGGCGATGCCCACGGGCCCGGCGAACTGGGGGCTGGAGCCGCCGCTGAACCAGGAGACGACCTCGTTCCGGAACAGGATCAGCGTATCGCCGTATTCGCTCAGGCCCTTGGGGACGGCCTCCCAGGGTGGGAAGCTCTCAGTCTCGATGAAGGCGGGGTTCCAGGTAGCGATGGTGATGCCGGTAGGGCCCTGGCCAATGCGCAGCTCCTGACCGGGCGTGAGCGCTTCCGGGTCGGGCAGGCCTGCGGCCAGCCGTACGGCCTCTCTGGTGACACCGAGGCGGAGGGCAACGAGGGCTACGGTGTCGGTGTCCTGTACTTCGTAGGCGATAGTGCCATCAGCGTCGGGGATGGTAAGCTGCTGGCCCTCGGTCAGCCGGAACTCGATATCGGCTGCTCGGAGCACGATTTGCCGGGGGATGCCCAGTAAGCTGGAGACGGAGCTGACGGTATCGCCAGGCTCGACGGTATGGACGATATCGGGCGTGGACCAGCGGGCCTCCATGCGATAGTCGATGAACGCCACTTCGCCGGTGTCTAGGACGCGGCGCACGGTCATCGTTATCGTCTCGCCCAGGTTGAGCCGGATCTGCCGCCCAACCTCGGCGGGGTTGCGTGTTTCGTTGCCGTTGACGGCGACGATAACGTCACCGGCGCGCAGGCCGATGGCCTCGTCCGGATCAAGGCCGTCCGGGAGGATCACCGGCTCCGCCTGCGATGCCGGCGCGTCTTGCACCACCGATGTAATCTGGGTGAGGCCCACGCTTACGTCGCGGGGGATGATGAAGATAGCGGCGAAGAGGAAGATTGGTAGGATGAAGTTCATGCCGGAGCCGGAGGCGAGGACGATGAGTCGGATCCAGCGGGGTTTGGAGGCGAGGCTCTGTGGGTCCGTGGGGTCTTCTTCGCCAAGGAGGCGCACGAAGCCGCCCAGGGGCAGCAAGTTGATGGAGTATATGGTATCGCGCCAGGTGAAGCCCCATACGCGGGGTGGGTAGCCGATGCCGGCCTCCAGTACCTTGACTCCGGTGAGTTTGGCGGTGAAGTAGTGACCGAGCTCGTGGATGACGATGAGAGCTATGAGGATGCCGACGAAGGGGAGGATTGTCTGGAAGAGGATGTCCATTAAGCTAAGCTGCCTCTAGGTATTTCTGTACTCTAGGCTAAAACCCAGGGGATGGGCCGGTTCGAGTGGAGGTTGTGCGGTGTCGGTACTTATTCTAGTTAACATGCTATGTTTTGGCTTTGACCCAGTCCTCGGCCCAGGCGCGGGCTGAGGCGTCGGCGGCGAGGATGTCGTCGAGAGAGGGGTTGGCAGGACCGGTGTGGGCGGCGAGGGCGCCTTCGATGACGTGGGCGATGTCTGTGAAGCCGAGGTGGCCGGCCAGGAAGTGCTGAACGGCGATCTCATCGGCGGCGCAGAGGACGGCGGGGAAGGCGCCGCCGTTGCGGCCCGCTTCCAGCGCCAGGCTGAGGCAGGGGTAGCGTCTCATATCAGGTGTCCCGAAGTTCAAGGTGCCGATGCGCCTCAGGTCCAGACGGGGCACGGCGGTGCCGGGCACGCGCTCCGGGTAGGTGAGGGCACACTGAATAGGTAGACGCATATCGGGTACGCCCAGTTGCGCCTTTACTGAGCCATCCCGGAACATGACCAGAGAGTGGACGATGCTTTCACGGTGCAGGATTACGTCTATGCGGTCGAGGGGCACATCGAACAGCCAGCGGGCCTCGATGCACTCCAGCCCCTTGTTGAGGAGGGTGGCGCTATCTACGGTGATCTTCTGGCCCATCTGCCAGTTGGGGTGTCGCAACGCCTGCTCCGCGGTTACCCGGTGCAGCTCTTCGGGCGGCGTGTCGCGGAAGGGGCCGCCGGAGGCGGTGAGGACGATGCGCTCAACGCTATCGGGGTGCTCGCCCCAGAGGCACTGCCAGATGGCGGAGTGTTCGCTGTCGATGGGCCGCAGTTGGGCGCTGTGGCGCTTCGCCTCGGCGGTAAGGAGCTGGCCGGCCATGACCAGCACCTCTTTGTTGGCCAGGGCCACGGCCTTGCCGGCGCGCAGGGCGGCGAGGGTGGGGCTAAGGCCGGTGATGCCCAGCGTGGCCGTCACGACCACGTCCGTGTCCGGGTGGGCGGCCATCTCTTCCATGCCGGCCCAACGGGCGGAGACGCGGCCGCGAACGTATTCGCTGTCGCGGTCGCAGTAGATGAGACGGGGCCTGAACTCGCGGGCCTGCTCCTCCAGGAGGGTGACGTTTCCGCCGGCGGCGAGGCCGATGACGTTGAAGTGTTTGGGGAGGGAGCGGACCACATCCAGGGTCTGGCGACCGATAGAGCCCGTGGAGCCGAGGACGACGAGGCCAATGCGGCGGCCCGTCACAGGATTATCCATGTCAGATAGTAGTATACCAAAGGCGCCGTAAACAGAACGCTGTCCAGGCGGTCCAGGAGGCCGCCGTGGCCGGGTATGGCGTGGGAGGCGTCTTTAAGGCCGGCGCCGCGCTTGATGAGCGATTCGGCCAGGTCGCCGAGCTGGGCGAAGGCGGGGAGGAGGAAGGCGAGGGGGATGATCTCCAGGCCGGCGCCGGCGTCCAGCGCCCAGTTGAGGATGAGGACGGTGGCGAGGCCGGCCGCGAACCCGGCCAGGGAGCCCTCAAGCGTCTTGCCGGGGCTGATGGAGGGCGCGATCTTGGTACGGCCGATGAGGCGGCCCACGAAGTAGGCGGAGGTGTCCGTGGCGAAGGTGGCGAGCAGGGCCAGCAGGACCCAGTCTTCGCCGTTGGCGGCGTCACGCAGCAGGATCAGGTGGGACCCGAGGAAGCCGACGTACATGAGACCACCGAGCATCCAGAGCCAGTCACGCAGGCCGGTCTCGGCCTCCCCGCGGAGGATGATGGGGAGGAAGGGGAGGAGGACGAGGAGGGCGAGGGCGCGCGTCCACCAGTCGAAGCCGTTGTCGGCGGCGGCGACGAGGAGGGCGACGCCGGCGGCGCCGATGAGGGCGAGCGGGCGCTGGTGTAGGAGGTGGTGTGTCCGGCTGCCGGCAGACGTTGGGTCAGTGGCGGCGTAGAACTCCAGGGCGGCGACGGTCAGGAGGAAGCCAGCGACGATGGTGAATAGGGGGCCGCCGAGCAGGGTGAGGCCGACGATTACGGGTATGCCGACGATAGAGACGGCGACCCGCTGAGGGAGCATCAGCGTTGGGTGTTGTTACGCCCCAGAGAGCGCCGGCCGTTGGGGCGGGCGCCGTTCCTTCCGTTAGCCGGTGCTGGGTAATCGACTTCCGCCGGCAGGAGGCCGCCGAAGCGGCGCTTGCGCTGGCTGTAGGCGAGCAGCGCCTCGTCGATCTCATCGATATCGAAGTCCGGCCAGTGGACGGGTGTAGAGACGAATTCGGCGTAAGCGCCTTGCCAGAGGAGGAAGTTGGATAGGCGCATCTCGCCGGCGGTACGGATGATGAGGTCCGGATCGGGGACTGTCACGGTGTACAGGTAGTGTTTAAAAAGGCGCTCGTTTATCTGGTCGGGGTGCACGCCTTCGCTGACGATGCGGCGGACGGCCTCCAGGATTTCGGCGCGGCCGCCATAGTTGAAGGCGATGGTGAGAGTCATACGGTCGTTGTCCTTGGTGAGGTCGATTGCGTCCAGGATCTGCTGCTGGAGTCTGGGGTCTAGCGCGTCCAGGCGGCCGATGTGGAGAAGGCGGATGCCGTTTTTGTGGAAGTGTTTGATCTCGCGTTTGATGACGCGGGAGAGGATTGACATAAGGCCGCGGATCTCGCGCTTGGGTCGGTTCCAGTTCTCGGTGGAGAAGGCGTAGAGGGTGAGGTAGTGGACGCCGTAGTCAGCGAAGCGTTCGATAACGCGGCGGAGGTTCTCCGTGCCGGCGCGGTGTCCCGCCAGGCGGGGGAGGCCGTGGTTGGTGGCCCAGCGGCCGTTGCCGTCCATGATGACGCCTACGTGAGCCGGCACCTGGGATAGGGTGAGCGGCGGTGGGGGCGGGGCCTTCTTGGGGGCGCGGATGGCGATGACCATGGTTATCGTCACCAGTATAGAACGCTCAAGGCGCGGAACGGTTGCCGGGCGCGAGCGTCAGACGGCGAGAACCTCCTCCTCTTTCTCGTGGCCTACCTTGTCGATCTGTTTGACCTGGTCGTCGGTGAGTTTCTGGAGTTCGGTTTCGGCACGATGGAGGTCGTCCTGGGAGATCTCGTGGTCGTGCTCCAGGCGGCGGATATGGTCATGGCAGTCGCGGCGGATGTTGCGTACGGCGACGCGGGCGTCCTCGACGCGTTTTCGGACTTGCTTGGCTATTTCGCGTCGACGCTCCTCTGTGAGCTGGGGGATTGCCAGGCGGATGACGGTGCCGTCGTTGCTGGGATTGAGGCCGATGTCCGATTTGAGGATGGCCTTTTCGACGGCGCCGATGGAGCCGCGGTCCCAGGGCTGAATGACGATAAGGCGGGCTTCCGGCGTGCTGATGGTGGCGAGCTGGTTGAGGGGTGTTGGGGTGCCGTAGTAGTCCACCTGGAGGTGCTCTACGATGGCGGGGCTGGCGCGGCCGGTTCGGATGGTGGCCAGGTCTCGCTGGAGGGCGTCCGCGGTCTTCTCCATGCGGTCAGCGGCGTCGAGAAGCTCGTCGTCGATCATGGCGTCACCTCGATGGCTTGGCCGGCTCTGAGGCGTCCTCCAGTACGGTGTCCAGGTCGCCTATGGTGGTGCCGTCGTCCTTGCCGGAGGCGGCGAGCTCGATACTGCGGGGCATGCGCAGATTGAAGACGACGATGGGGAGGGAATTCTCCATGCAGAGGGAGAGGGCGGTGGAGTCCATGACCTGAAGCCGGCGGTTGAGGGCGTCCAGGTAGCTGAGGGTGCGGAACTTCCGCGCGGAGGGGTCTTTCGCGGGGTCGGCTTCAAAGACGCCGTTGACGTCCTTCTTGGCCATGAGGAGGACATCGGCGTCGAGCTCGATGGCGCGGAGGGCGGCGGCGGTGTCGGTGGTCATGTAGGGGTTGCCGGTGCCGGCGGCGAAGATGACTAGGCGGCCCTTCTCCAGGTGGCGAATGGCGCGGCGGCTGATATAGGGCTCGGCGACGGAGGTGACGGCGATGGCGCTCTGAGTGCGGACGGTGAGGCCGTTGCGCTCCAGGGCGTCCTGAAGGGTGATGGCGTTGATGATGGTGGCGAGCATGCCGGCGTAGTCAGCGGTGGCGCGGTCCATGCCGGCGGCAGCAGCGGCGGCGCCGCGGTAGATGTTGCCGCCACCGACGACGATGCCCACCTGGATGCCCATGTCCTGGACGGCCTTGAGCTGGCCGGCGATGGTGTTGAGCATGGCGGAGTCTATGCCGTAGGGGAGGTCGCCCATGAGGGCTTCGCCGCTGAGCTTGAGGAGGACGCGTTTGGTTGCGTCTTCCGTCATCTGTCAGCGCCCCAGCTCGAAGCGGGCGAAGCGGCGGATGCGGATGTTTTCGCCCGTCCTGCGGATCGTTTCCTTCACCATGTCAGCGACGGTCATGGATTCGTCGCGGACGAAGGGCTGGAGGAGGAGGCAGAGCTCTTTGGCGTCTCCTTCCGTGCCCTTGGGGATGTCCTCAGAGGCGACGTAGGTGGGGTTGGTGGCCGCGACATGGAGGGCGATGTTCTGGGCGAGCTTGGTGAAGTCCTCGGTACGGGCTACGAAATCGGTCTCGCAGTTGATCTCGACGAGGGCGCCCAGGCGGCCGTCGTGGTGGACGTAGGTCTGGACGAGCCCCTCCGCGGTGGCGCGCTCGGCCTTTTTGGCGGCCATTGCGATCCCTTTCTTGCGGAGGATGTCTTTGGCCTTGTCGAAGTCGCCGCCGGCCTCCTCGAGGGCGCTCTTGCAGTCCAGGATGCCTGCGCCGGTCAGTTCGCGCAGTTCCTTGACGGCCGCGGGAGAGACGGGCACGGTGGTCTCCTTATTCGCTATCGGCTTCGGCGGTCTTCTCGCTCTCGGTAGATTCGTCCTCGGGAGCGGGCTCCGCGGCTGGCTTCTCCTCGTCGGGATGCTCTTCTGGGGATGGCTCGGCGGGGGTGTCCGCTTCAGCGGGTTCGGCGGTGGCCTCGGGTTCCGGTGCGTCTTCGGCTGCAGGCGGCTCCTCCGCGGCGGTGGCGGGCTCCTCTGCGGCGGTGGCGGCTCCTCTACGGTAGCGGTGGTGGGCTCTGCGCCAGGCTTAGCCTCTGGGGCCTCCTCCGCTTCCGGTTTCGGCGTCTGGTTGTAGTCCGGGGTGGGCGCATCGGGCGAGGCGACGTAGCCGGTCTCTCTGTAGGCGGCGACCTCTACCTCGGCCTCGGCTTCATCGGCGGCCTTCTGAGCGTACTCACGGGCGGTGAGGCCTTCGAGGACGGAGTCGGCGATGCGAGCGGTGATGAGCTTGATGGCGCGGATGGCGTCATCGTTGGAGGGGATGGGGTAGTCGATGACATCGGGGTTGCAGTTGGTGTCGACGAGGGCGACGATGGGGATGTCGCAGCGCAGGGACTCGGCGATGGCGATGTCCTCTTTGGTGGTATCGATGATGAAGACGGCGGTGGGGAGGTTGGTCATCTCCTTGATGCCGCCGAGGTAGCGGTTGAGGCGGGCGATCTCATCTTCGGTGCGGAGGCTCTCTTTCTTGGTTAGGTGGTCAAGCTCGCCGCGGGCCTTGGCGTCCTCCAGCCGGACCAGGTAGTCGATGCGGCCCTGGATGGTGTGGAAGTTGGTGAGGGTGCCGCCGAGCCAGCGGGTGTTGACGAACGGCATGCCGCAGCGCCTCGCTTCGCTCTCGATGGTGTCCTGGGCCTGGCGCTTGGTGCCGACGAAGAGGAGGGTGCCGCCGGAGGCGATGAGATCGCTTGTGAACTGGGAGGCGGCTTCGAGGCAGCCGACGGTTTTTTCCAGGTCTATGATGTGGATGCCGTTGCGTTCCGAGAAGATGAACCTCTTCATCTTCGGGTTCCAGCGGCGGGTCTGGTGGCCGAAGTGGACGCCGGCCTCCAGGAGGGATTTCATGGATACAGCTGTAGGCAAACAGGTCTCCTTTTATTCGGGGAAGTGTCCGCAGGCGAGTATATCAGAGCGGTAAGAGACGAACAAGGAATGAGTGGGTCCTGGGAGTGGGACGCCAGGCCTGCCCTTACTGTTGCGTGAGGGTGAGGTTCCTGCTATATTCATGTTCGGAAGCTGCCCTAAAAGGGCGGCTTTCCATACACGGGAGGTGGATGTAAGTTGCCGATATACGAGTACCGATGCTCCAAAGGACACGAGTATGAGCGCGCCGAAGGTTTCGACGCGCCTACGGAGCAGAGGTGCCCGAAGTGCGGCGGCTCATCGCGACGGGTTATCAGCCTGCCGGCGGTGATCTTCAAGGGCTCCGGCTTCTACAGCACGGATAACCGCAAGGGGCAGGCGGGCGACAACGGCGGCTCCGGTAGCGGCGCGTCTGATGACCATGGGAAATCGCACGATGGGGGCGAGTCGAAGGGGTCGAAGGAGCCGAAGGAGCCGAAGGAGTCGAAGGCGGAGGCTACGACAGCGGACTGAGCGCTTGTGCCGCCGATAGCGCCGCCCTCTATGGGGGCGGCGATTTTGTTTCTGGGAAAGGGGAAAGGCTTTACGCCAGCCTGAGAGCTGGGGCATGATTCTGGCATGCGAATCGTTATCCAGAGGGTGAGCCGGGCCGCCGTGATGGTGGAGGGGGAGACGGTGGCGTCAATCGGTCGGGGGCTGCTGGCGCTGGTAGGGGTGGCTCAGGGAGATGGGGAGGCGGAGGCGCTTCGCCTGGCCCGGAAGTGCGCGGAGATGCGGATATTCGCGGACGGGGAGGGGAGGTTCAACTTGTCGCTGCTTGATGTGGGGGGAGAGGCGCTGGTGGTGAGCCAGTTCACGTTGCTGGCGGAGACGCGAAAGGGCAGGCGGCCGAGCTTTGTGGGGGCGGCGGCACCGGAGGCGGCGGAGCCGCTGGTGGAGGCGTTCGCGGGGGCGATGCGGGAGGCGGGCGTGCCGACGCAGACGGGTCGCTTCGGGGCGAAGATGACGGTGGAGCTGGTGAACGAGGGGCCGTTGACGATAACGCTGGACAGCGAGGAGCTGGAGCGGCCGCGGCGGGTGTGACGCCGTGCAATAGTGTAGGTCCTGGTCTTGAGACCCCGACGCCCCGTGCGGGCAGCCACAGCTACCCGCCTACATTCTGTGTCCCGTACGACGGCGTTACTCTAGCTCCAGGCTCATGTCCAGGGCTTGCGCCGAGTGGGTGATGGCGCCCATGGAGATGAAGTCGACGCCGGTCTGGGCGACGGCGCGGGCGTTTTCGAGGGTGATGCCGCCGGAGGCCTCCAGCAGGGGCCTGGGGTCATGCGCCGCGGCGAGGGCGACGACCTCTCGCATCTGATCCGGGGGCATGTTGTCCAGGAGGAGCTCATCGGCGGTGGCGGCCAGGGCCTGACGGGCCTCGTCGACGGTGGTCACCTCTATCTCGATGGTCATGTCGGGGTTACCCAGACGGGCAAGGCTCTGGCGGGCGAGGCGGACGGCGTCGGCGATGCCGAGGTTACGATCGCGGAGGGCGGCGAGGTGGTTGTCCTTGATGAGGACGCCCTGGGCGAGGTTGGGGCGGTGGTTTGTGCCGCCGCCGACACGCACGGCGTACTTCTCCAGGGCGCGCAGGCCGGGGATCGTCTTGCGGGTATCGCGCAGGCGGCAGCCGGTGCCCTCCAGGGCGCGGACGACGGCGGCGGTGGCGGTGGCGACGCCGCTGAGGTGGGTGAGGTAGTTGAGGGCGGTTCTCTCGGCGCGGAGGATGGAGGAGAGCGACCCCTCGATGGTGACGACGCGGTCGCCGGATGAGAGGCGGTGGCCGTCCTCAAGGCTGGGTTTCCAGACGAGGGCGGTGTCGACAGCAGTGAAGACGGCGCGGACGATGGGGAGACCAGCGAGGACGCCCTCCGCTTTGGCGATGATGAGGGCGCGGCCGGTCTGGTCGGGAGGGACGAGGGCGGCGGTGGTGACGTCGCGGTCAGCGCGGTCCTCGGCGAGGGCGCTCAGGGCTAGGTGCCGGAGGTGGGCCTGGCGTAGCATCTCGGCGAGCCGCCGATTTGACTCGCGAAACGGTTTGTCAACCTCAGAGAATGCATAGGCAGCTTG
>JADFRV010000031.1 GCA_022561095.1 Chloroflexota bacterium
GACGCTAGCAGTATAGCATCTTGAGGTACGGCCGCTCAGGCGGCGGCCGACTTCATCTGGCGCAGGTAGCGGTCGATGGCGGCGGCGGCGCGCTTGGCGTCGGCCAGGGCTGTGACGACGAGGTCGGCGCCGCGGACGCTGTCGCCGGCGGCGAAGACGCCGCTGCGGCTGCTCTGGCCGCTCTCGTCGGTGGCGACAGCTCCCCCGTCGCTGGCCTCCAGGTCGGGCGTGGTCTGGAAGAGAAGCTTCTCCACCTTGTAGCCGATGGCGATGACGACGGTGTCGGCCTCCAGCTCGAACTCGGAGCCGATGACTGGGACTGGCTTGCGACGGCCCGACTCATCGGGCTCCCCCAGCTCCGCGCGCTGAAACCGGACTGCTTGCACGCAGTCGTTGTCGCCCGCTACGAAGCGGATGGGGATGGTCAGGTAGTGGAAGAGGACGCCCTCCTCGTGTGCATGCTGGCGCTCCTCCTGGCGGCCGCCCATCTCGGCTTCGGTGCGGCGGTAGGCGCAGACCACCTCGCCGGCGCCCGTGCGCAGGGCGGAGCGGACGCAGTCCATCGCCGTGTCGCCGCCGCCGATGACTACCACCCGCTTGCCCGTCTCAATCGGCTTGCGGAGGTGGTTTGGCAGCTCCTCCGGCGGCAGGTTGGCGCGGACGAGGAACTCCGTGGCCATGTATATGCCTTCGAGGTCCTGGCCGGGGACGTTCAGGCGATTGCCCTGGCCGGCGCCCTGGCCCAGGAATACGGCGTCGAAGCCCTGGTCGAACAGCTCGTCGATAGTCACGTCGTAGCCCACGCGGACGTTGAACACGAACTGGACGCCCAACTGGTGCAGGTAGTCGACCTGGTCGTCGATGTGGCGTTTGTCCATCTTGAAGCCCGGTATGCCGTAGCGGAGGACGCCGCCGGGCCTTGGCCAGGCCTCGAACAGCTTGACCCCGTGGCCAAGGAGCGCCAACTGCTCGGCGACGGCCAGGCCGGCGGGCCCGGAGCCGACTATGGCCACTCGCCTACCGGTGGGCGGCGGCAGCTGGGGGATGGGTCGCCCGCCCATGGCCTGCTGCTGGTCGGCGATGAACGCCTCCAGCTTGCCGATGGCGACAGGGATCGCGACCTTGCCGACGACGCAGTCGCCCTCGCATAGGGCCTCCTGGGGGCAGAGGCGACCGCACATGTCGGGCGCGGGGTTGGTGCTGCGGAAAACCTCGGCCGCGCCCAGGACGTCGCCCTCTTCCAGCTTGAGGAGAGCGCCGGGGATGTCGTTGTCTAGGGGGCAGGCCTTGATGCAGGGGGCAGCGGGGCACTGGATGCAGCGGGTGGCTTCCAGTTTGGCCGTTGCGAGGTCGTACCCCAGGTAGACCTCGTCCCAGTTCTTGACCCTCTCCTTGGGGTCCTGTTTGGGTACGGGCTGGAAGGGGATCTTCAGCCGCGCCTTGCGGTCTATCTTGGTCTCAGTGGTTTCGGTCACCGCGATCTCTCCGTATCCATTCCAGAGAGTAAGACGCGGGTAAGCGCCAAAGTATTGCGCGCTCCACCCGGCAATTGAGTCCGTTAAGGGGATTCAGTGGGGGCGAAGCGGCGCTGCCAGAGGAGGCCGCGCCCGGGGGCGAACAGGAAGGCGAGGAAGAAGAAGCCGGTGGCGGTGAGGACGATGGCGGCGGAGGCGGAGACGTCGGCGTACCAGGCGATGTAGAGGCCGCCGAGGGCGGAGAGGGCGCCGACCAGCGCGCCGATCGCCATCATCGGGGGCAGACGCCGGGTGAGGAGCTGGGCGGTGGCGGGGGGCGCCACCAGCATCGCCAGGACAAGGACTATCCCCATCACCTGTAGGGCGATCACGACCGTGAGGCCGATGAGGGCCAGCAGGCCGTACTGCATAGCGGCCACGGGGACGCCGGTGGCGGCCGCCATGGAGGGGTCGTAGGCGGTAAACAGCAACTCCTTGTAGAAGAGGGCGACGGCGATGAGGATGAAGCCGCCCAGGCCGACGGTGAGCCAGACGTCGGTCCAGCTTACTCCCAGGACGTTGCCGAAGACGAAGCTGAACAGGTCGACGACGTAGCCGCTCTGTGTGCTGACGATGAGGATGCCGAGGGCGAAGCCCGAGATGAATACGATACCGATGGCGGTATCGTAGCGGACGGAGCCGCGGCGGGCGATGAAGCCGATGGAGAGGGCGGTCAGGAGGGCGGCTACAGCGCCTCCCAGATGCAGGTTGAAGCCCAGCACGAAGGCGATGGCGACTCCCCCGAAGCTGGCGTGGGGGAGAGCGTCGCCGATGAACGCCATCCCCTTGAGGATGACGAAGCTGCCGACGACGGCCGCCACCACGCTAACCAAGACGGAGGCTATTAGGGCGCGCTGCATGAACTCAAACGTCCAGGGCTCGCGCAGGAGATCCAGCAGCTCGCTCACGGGCCGACGAGTGTCCTTTCGCCGCCTGGCAGGACGAGGAGGTGGCGCTGGAAGGCGTCAGCCAGGAGCTGCTCCGTGAACACATCGCTCGGCCGGCCGAAGGCGACCACCTTGCGGTTGAGGAGGACGGCGTGGTCGAAGTTGGCGGCCACGCAGGAGAGGTCGTGGGTGGCCACGAACAGGGTCTTGTCTTCTCTGCGCAGCTCCTCGAGGAGGCGGAGGAGGTCGTGCTGGGCGGTGGCGTCCAGCCCGGCCAGCGGCTCGTCCAGGAGTACGAGGTCGGCCTCCTGGGCCAGCGCCCGCGCGATCAGCATCCTTCTCTGCTCGCCTCCCGATAGCTCGCCGATGCGCCGTTGCGCCAGGTGCGCCAGGTGGACGCGCTCCAGGGCGGCCATGGCGATCTCGCGGTCTCTACGTCCGGGCCGGCGGATGAGGCCTACACGCCCGTAGCGGCCCATTAGGACCAGGTCCACGACGGTGATTGGGAAGCTCCAGTCCACCAGCTCTGACTGCGGCATGTACCCTATGTGGCCGCGGCCCGACCTTCCCGGCGGGCCGGAGATTCGCACCTCTCCCTGCCAGGGCTTGTGCAGGCCGAGCATCACCCGCAGGAGGGTTGACTTGCCGGAGCCGTTGGGCCCGACTAGTCCGGCCAGGCAGCCGCGCTCTACGGAGAAGGTGACGTCCTCCAGGGCGACGTGTCCGTTGTAGCCGGCGCTGAGGTTACGCACCTCCACCGCGGGGGCGAAGGCCGGTGAGTTGTCAGGCATGGGCGTCATACTCCTAAACAGCGGGCGAGCTCGTCCGCGTTGAAACGCATCATGTCAATGTAGGTCTGCACCTGGTCGTCCAGGGCATCGGAATACAGGGTGCAGACCTCGACGTCGGTGTCGGCGGCGGCCTGTTGGAGCACACTGGACTCGGCGCCCAGCTGGGGCTCCTCGAACACCGCTCCGATGTCCGCTTCCTCGATAGTCTCCTGCAACTCCGCGATGTCCGATGCGATGGACTCCTGGCCGGGGCTCACCGAAGCGACCGCCGCTACCTCAAGGCCCATGTAGTCAGCCATATAGCCGAACGCATCGTGAGTCGTCACCAACTTGCGCCGCTCCGGCGGCAGGGCTGACAGTTTATCCTGAACGTACTCGTCCAGCTCATCAAGACGGGTGAGGTAGCCCTGGTAGTTCTGCTCGTACTTCGCGGCACCCTCGGGGTCGGTCTCCGTGAGGGCGTCGCGGATGATGCGAACGTACTCGCGGGCGTTGTCCACGCTCAGCCATAGGTGGGGGTCAGTCTCGCGCAGGGTGGCGCCCGCGGCCGCAGCCTCCTGGGCGAGTTCTATGAGGGAGGCGGCGTTGGGCAGATTGGGCTCAATGACGTTGAGGATCCCAGGTTCCAGATCGAAGCCGTTGGCGAAGGCGAGGTGCGCCTCCGTGACGCGCCGCACATCTTGGGGTGTGGGCTCGTAGGTGTGGGGGTCGGCCCCGGACGGCAGCAATGAGGAGACCTCCACGAGGTCGCCGCCGACCTGGTGCACGAAGTCTGCGAACAGGGGCAGGCTGACCACTACTTGAAGGCGGCCGTCGTCCTCGCTCGTCCGGCTGCCGCCGCAGGCGGCGAGCGCGAGGGCGGCGAGGAGGGCGGCGGCGACGGCGGCAGGGCGGAACACGGGTGGGGGCTGCCTCACGCTTTGGCGGCCTGGGCTAGGGGGCTGCGACAGGAGGCGCAGCGGCCGTAGAACTCCAGCCAGTGGCCTTCGATCTCGTATTCGGTGGCCGCCGCCAGCTCCCGCACCAGATCGGCAACGGCGCACTCGTCCAGGTCCTGGACGTTGCCGCAGGAGACGCAGACCAGGTGGTGGTGATGGCCGCGGCGGCTGACGCGGTAGTGCAGGCTGCCGTCCTCCAGGAGGACGCGGCAGACGACGTCGAGGTCCGTGAGGAGGCGCATGGTGCGGAAGACGGTGGCGCGGCCTACGGCGCGGGCCTGGCGCATGATCTCCTCCACGGAGAAGTGGCCGCTCTGGGCGAGCACGGCGGCGATGACGGCCACGCGCGAGGGGGTGATCCTGTGGTCGAGCGCCTCCAGCTTGCGAATGACGGATTCTAGCTCGGACATTAAAATGATACCTGGTCTCAGTGAGACATAGTATCGTCTGTAGCCGTATGATTGTCAAGCGGCAGGACAGGGAAAAGCGGCTGAACTATTGCTCGAATTCGGCGAGCAGGAACATCTCGCCCGGCTCCCGCGCGTCGACGTGCTCGACGCTGACGCCAATGGCGACCGGAAGCTCAGGTAGGTCTTCCAGGTCCATTGTGAGCTGGCCGATGCCGTCCCAGGTCTGGAAGCTGCCCGCTTCATAGCTGTGATCCTGGGTCAGGAACCATACCTTGTATTCCTGTCCCTCTTGCAGGGCCGGCAGGTTGTTACAGAGGAGTGCGCCTGTCCCGGTGGAGTCGCTCGAATGGTAGACAGCACCAGCCGAGGTGGTGTGGTCGGTGGCGTCAAGCCTCACCTCCTGGACATCGGGAGCGGCGAGAACGGCCATAATCTGTTGCTGCTCCGTTAGCCGTTCGGTGGCGGTTTCGACCTCGGTCGATATGAGCTGCTGCTGCTCCGTCAGCCGTTCCCCTGTGTCCTCAATCACGGCAATAAGCTGGTCGTTCTCGTCGCGCAGGTCGTCTACCTCCGCCTGCAGGAAGAAGGCGAAGGTGAGGGAGGCGACGGCCGCGGCGGTTACGATGCCGGCGCCGACCGGCCAGAGCCCGCGCACAAGCTGCATGAGGTTCGGTACGCCGAGACGCTCTCCTCGTTCGGTCTCGGCGACGATGCGGTTGCGGAGTGATGCGGGAGCGCGCTGGAAGGCGGTGGAGAGGGCGATGGCTGCTGCTGCCTGCTGGGCTTCGTTGAGGGAGGACCAGCAGCGCACACAGTCGGCCACGTGCTCTTCCAAACGGGCGGCCTCATCGGCTTCGGCGGCGCCCAGGGCGTAGGCGTCCAGAAGCTCCCCGACCTGATCGCAGTCCATCAGATTCGCTCCGACCTCATCTCGGGCGCCAGCGCCGCCCGCAGCTTCTGCATTCCCAGCCGGATGCGCGTCTTGACTGTGCCCAGGGGTTGGTCCAGCCGGTCAGATATCTCCTGCTGGGTAAGCCCGCCGAAGTATGCTAGCTCGATGACCTGGCGCTGCTCCGGGGGGAGCTCCGCCAGGGCGGCGCGGACGGTGCGGGCCTGCTCGGCCAGCTGGGCGTTGAGCGCCGGGTCATTAGCTTCTCCGGCCGGGAATTCCCGTTCTTGCTCCTCCGGGGAGGCCGTCTCGTGACGCAGGCGGCGGCCGCGGGACCGTATCTCGTCCACGGCGCGGTTGCGGGTCACTGAGATCAGCCAGGTGAGGAAGCGGCCGCGCTCGGCCACGTAGCTTTCGGGCTTCCGCCACAGGCGGACGAATATCTCCTGGGAGACGTCCTGTGCCAGGTGAGCATCTCGCAGGACCCGTAGAGAGGTTGAGTACACTAGATCACCGTACCTGTCGAATATAGCCTCAAAGGCGCGCTTGTCCTTGTGTAGGAGCCGCTGCATGAGCTCTTCGTCACGAAGCTGCTTGTAGTCCGAGTCAGTAGATGGTACGTTCACGTGCGCCTTGTCAGATTTGTTCTCTACCGAGGAGTTGCCGATTTGGAATCCATTCTACACGGCGAAACCTCGCTCATGCACCCAGCGTTAAATACATTGGGGGTAGGTGAATAGGAGGTCCCGGTGTTTCGTCCTTTGCCGGTTAGTCTTTCGGCGTTCATTCTTTCGCTAGCGATAGTCACCGCCGCCTGCGGCGGCGGCTCCGGCGAGTCCAGCGCTACGGCGACAGCTACGACGCCCTCGCCTACGCCGGAGGCGGAACGCCCGCCCGACGATGGGGAGGCGCTGTACGCGCCGGACGTGGTGGAGGAGCTGACGCCCTCGGTTGTGCACATCCTCAGCGAGGCGGCCACCCTGGACGTATTCGGACAGGTCACGCCGACGCGGGGGGTGGGTACTGGTTTCATCATCGATGAGGAGGGACATATCGTAACCAACAACCACGTCATCACGGTGGACGGCGGCGAGCCGGCCGAGCGGATCACGGTCACCCTGAGCGATGGTCGCCAATTCCAGGCGAGCATCGTCGGGCGGGATCCGCCAAACGACCTGGCGGTGCTCCAGATCGATGCCGACGGCCTGGCGCCGGTGGAGCTGGGCAGCTCCGAAGCGCTTCAGGTGGGCGATGACGTACTGGCCATAGGTAACGCACTTGACCTCCCCGGCGGGCCGACGGTGACCAAGGGGGTGGTCAGCGCCAAGGGACGTTTTATCCAGCAGGCCGGGATAACGATCTCGGACGTGATCCAGACGGATGCCTCCATCAACCCGGGGAACTCCGGTGGGCCTCTGGTGAACAGGTTCGGCCAGGTTGTGGGAATCACCACCGCCGTGATCCGCGGCGATGCCGAGGGGATCGGCCTGGTAATCTCCATCGATAACGCACGCCCCATAGTAGAGGAACTGATCGAAGAGGGGCGGGTGGAGCGAGGCCTACTGGGGGTGACCATCACGGAGATTACGCCGTCTCTGGCGGAAAGCTTCGACCTGGCGGTGGACCGAGGCATCGGTTTGCGGGACGTGTCTGGTGGCGGTCCGGCTGATGAGGCTGGTCTGCAGCCTGGGGACATCATCGTTGAGCTGGGAGGCGAGGAGATTAGCAACTCGGGTGACCTGTTCAAGGTGCTGGCAGAGAACCGGGCCGGAGACACGGTCACCGTGGAGTTCTATCGCGATGGCAGCCTGGAGAGTACTGAGGTCACGCTGGACTAGCGCATGCTATAGTGGGTTCCGGCATGCGCTACGTGGATGCGCTGAAGAGGACCCTGGAGGTGAAGTCGCCGCCGCGGCGTATCGTTTCGCTGGTACCCAGCCTGACGGAGGCGTTGTTCGCGTTCGGTCTGGACAAGGCGGTCGTGGGCGTCACCACGTTCTGCGTGGAGCCGAAGGAGGCCGTCGCCGCCAAGCTAAAGGTGGGCGGGACGAAGACGTTGAAAGTAGACCAGGTGTTGGCGCTACAGCCAGATCTGGTGGTGGCCAGCGCCGAGGAGAACCGCAGGGAGGACATCCAAGCGCTGGTCCGCGAGGGGCTGAGCGTGTTCGTGACCCTGCCTGAGACGGTGCCCGACGCCATCGACCTGATGGAGCAACTAGCGGAGATGACGGGCGCCGGCGCGGCCAGCGGGCGTATCATAAAGGCGGCGAGACGGGCGCTGGCCGAGGTACAGACGAGGACCGAAGGGCGAGAGCCTGTGCGGACGTTCTGTCCTATCTGGCGCAACCCCTGGATGACCATCGGCCCCCACACGTACATGCACGACTTCATCATGGTCTGCGGCGGCGTCAACGTGTTCGAATGGCGGCACGAGCGGTATCCGCGAGTAGAGCTGAGAGAGATGGCGGAGCGCGACCCTCAGGTGGTGTTGCTGCCGGACGAGCCGTACCGCTTCGGGGCCAAGCACGTGCCGGAGATCGCCGCCTTTCGAGACGTCCACGCGGTGCGCGATGGTCGTATCTACTTACTGGAGGGTAAGCATCTGTCCTGGTACGGGCCTCGGATAGCGGGAAGCCTGCGTTACGTGTGCGGGCTGATTGAGGGGAACGGCGCTTGAGAGGCTTGTCAGTTGGGAGTATCCTATAGATGAGAGCACGTCAGTTCAGTGCTCTAAGGTGAAAGGCATATGAAAGCTGTAAAGACGGTAGCTCTTCTCGCTCTGCTCTCGGCCATATTTCTGGTTGCCGGGTTTCTCCTGGCCGGTGTGCCGGGGCTCATTATAGCGTTTGTCGTGGCCCTGGCTATGAACTTCTTCTCCTACTGGTCCTCGGACAAGCTCGTGTTGAGGCTAACGGGGGCGCGGGAGGTGACGCCGGGCCAGGAGCCACACCTGCACCGCATCGTCGATGAGGTTACGGCGATGGCGGGGTTGCCAAAGCCGAAGGTCTACATAATGCAGAACGACGCCCCAAACGCCTTCGCTACCGGGCGCAACGCCAAGCATGCGGCTATAGCGGTCACCACCGGCATCATGCGCATCCTGGACGACCGCGAGCTGACGGCGGTGCTGGGCCACGAGCTGGGGCACATACGCAACCGCGACATCCTGGTGAGCGCCATTGCAGTGACGATAGGGGCCGCGATCGGGTTCCTGCCGTGGTTGCTGTTCTTTGGCTTCGGTCGTTCAAGAGGCATGTTCGGCATCGTAGCGCTGCTGGCGACGTGGATCCTGGCGCCGATGGCGGCTGGACTGATCCGGGCGGCGCTCTCTCGGACGAGGGAGTACGGCGCCGACGAGACGGGGGCGCAGATTACCCACACGCCGCTGGCGCTGGCCAGCGCCCTGGAGAAGCTGGAGACGTACTCACAGGCGCGGCCGATGAACGTGAACCCGGCGGTATCGCACCTGTTCATCGTCAACCCGCTCAACAGCAAGCAGAAGAGGGGGGGCGGCGACATGCTGATGGGCCTGTTTGGGAACTCGTTCAGCACGCACCCGCCGATCAAGAAGCGGGTGGAGAAGCTTAATGAGATCGCGCGGAAGATGGGCTCGTACTCCTAGGCCGCGCCAGGCTACGACAGTTTAGGGCCGTCCGCAAAGGGCGGCCCCTTCATTTGGGGCACGGGCGCGCTAGCCCTTGAGCGCGATCAGGCAGGGCTCCGTGTCGGGGATATCCGTGAAGGTGGGGGAGACGTCTATGTAGCGGACGGCGCCCTCCTTGTCGATGCCGATGACGGCGCGCTCGGAGACGCCGGCCTGGTGGAGGACGCCGTACTTCTCGGAGACGGCGCCGTGGGGGTAGAAGTCGCTGAGGATGGGGAACTCCACGCCTAGCTGCTTGGCGAAGGCGTCCAGGGCCCAGGTGTTGTCCACGCTGACGCCGACGACCACAGCGTCGGAGGAGTCGAAGCTGGACTTCTCGGCCTGGATGCGGGGCATCTGCTGGGAGCAGACGGGGGAGAAGGCGGCGGGGAAGAAGGCGAGGACGACGTTCTTGCCGCGCTGCTCGCTGAGGGTGAAGTTGGTGTTTCCGGTGCCCCGAAGGGTGAACTCGGGGGCGGGGTCTCCCACCTTGAGGGTCTTGGTCTGGTCGGGCATGGTGTGCTCCTTCTTGCCGGTCTCCGACCTGGCAGCTACGTTGGCTATGGAGCCCTGAAGGGCTCCGCTACGTTCATGTCGGGCCGGCGATGCCTAGTTCGTTCGCGACCGGCTTCAGCGCTTCGATGACGAAGCCGATGTGTTCGTCCAGGTCGACGCCGAGCTGGTCGGCGCCCTTAACGATGTCGTCGCGGTTGACGGCGCGGGCGAAGCTCTTGTCCTTCATCTTCTTTCGCACCGCCCGCACGTCCACCTCGTGGATGCTCTTGTTGGGCCGGACGAGGGCGACGGCGATGACGAGGCCGGTTAGCTCATCGACGGCGTAAATGGCGCGGTCCATGGGCGTCTTCCGCTCCAGCTCCAGGTAGTCCGCGTGGCACAGGATGGCGTAGATGATCTCCTCCGGCCAGCCGCGCTGGCGCATGATCTCGGCGCCCTTGACGGGGTGCTCCTCGGGGTTGGGATGGGCCTCGTAGTCGAAGTCGTGGAGGAGGCCGACGATACCCCACTGCTCCTCGTCGCCGCTGAACTTGCGGGCGTAGGCGCGCATTGCCGCCTCCACGGCGAGGCCGTGCTTGCGTAGGGGTTCCGTCTTGGTGTACTCGCAGAGCAGGTCCCAGGCGGCCGGGCGATCGTGTGAATCGCTCATTCTTCGTCCCCCGCGGACTGAGGCGGCAGCTTCAACTCCTGGCCGACCCTCAGGCTGGTGGGATCGTCGATGTCGTTGAGTTCTTGAAGGTCGTTCACGTCCACGCCGCACTTCTCGGCTATGCTGAAGGGTGAGTCGCCGGCCTCGACGGTGTAGGTCTCACCGCACTCGCCGGCGGCAGCAGCCGTAGGTGTAGGGCTCGGGGTGGGTTGTGGCGAGCGCTCGAAGATGGGCGGCGTGCCCGTGGCGTCCGGCTCGTCGTCCAGGAGGAAGTCGCCTTCGCCGTTGCAGGCGATGGCGATGAGGGCTAGGGCGCTGAACGCCAGGAGCAGGAGGGCTAGAGCGCGGGCCATATCGTCTCCTCCCTTCTTGGTCGCATCAGGTGGGGACCGCCGTTGCGAACAGGAGCCCCTTGGCCAGGATCTCGCCGGCTAGAACGAGGGCCATAGCGATGTATAGCAGTCCGGTAGCGGATTGCATGGCGCGTACGCCGCTGGAGTCGAACGCCATGTAGGAGAGCGCGAAGGGGAAGGCGAGGCCGCCGCCGACGCGCATCCAGAAGAACGGGTTGAGGCCGATCGGCGTATCAAGGGAGTTGGCGATGGTGTCGCGGGGGAGGGCCAGGGAGGGGATGAGGAGGAGGGCCTGGAAACCGAGCGCCAGGAGAAGGACGAACGTTATCTCCCGCAGCGGTTGCTCCGGCAGCCGCGGCGTGACCAGGTACCAGTGACCCAATATCATCCCCATGGAGACGGCGCCGACGACGAGGGCGCCGATTGTGAGGCTGAGTAGAGTGGCCAGGTAGCCCCAGGTGGGGAGAGCGAACACCTGCGAAAGGAGGGCGATGGCGGTCAGCCCGGCGGCGGAGGCGAGACCGCCGGCGACCAGCCCCGGCCGGCGGGCCCCGCGCAGAGTGAGCAGGGCGTAGGGCAGGGTAAGCGCGAACACGAGCGCCAGGGCGATGCGCGTCGGGGGCATGAAGGAGGGGTCCAGCGGGTAGCCGTCGACCTCGTTCGGTACTGAGAGCGTGGCGGCGATCCAGAAGGCGAGGCCGGCGGTGACGAATACGAGTGCGGCCCCGAACTTGATGAAGGAGGCGGCGGCTCTGCCCCGCATATCGGCGAGCCAGAGCACCCAGATTCCGCCGATGGTGAACTCGGCAAAGATGATGAGGAGCGTGTAGGGGAGGGCGTCCGCGCTCATGGGCCGTTCCTCATGATAGGGTCAAAGGGTTGGCCGGTCAAAGGGCCGGCGGGCGGCCTAAGACCGCCACGAACGGTCGGGCCTCGCTCAGCGCGACGCGCTACAATGGCGTGGTGATGGAGGAACCAGATCGCCAGGGCTGGGTGTTGAAGGCGCTGCGAGAGGCCGGCAGCTCCCTGATATCGGAGCTGTACGACGTTGACGAGGAGAGCTTGGTCTGGCGCCCGGCGGAAGGGGAGTGGTCTCTCAAGGAGATCGCGGCTCACCTGCGGGACGCCGAGGAGCTGGCGCTGGCCCAGTTCAACGCCTTCGTCGCCGGGTCATTTTCGGCCCTGCCTACCGGACAGGCAGGCCTGCCCGCCTGGGACGTGGACCTGCTGCCCCAGGAGCGCGACTACCAGAGTGGGGAGATCGCACGGGTGCTGGCCTCGTTCCGCGGCATGCGCCGGGAGACGACGTACCTGCTGTGGGCGCTCACGGAGGCTGACTGGCAGCGCAGCGCGGAGCACCCGTATCGCGGCCCGGTGACGCTGGGCGAGCTGGCGCGGGAGCTGGCCCAGCACGACCTGGAGCACCTGTGGCAGGTGCGTCAGCTCAAGGAGCGGCTATGGGAGGCGGTGTCCGCGCGAGAGGAGGAGTAGGGGGCCGCTACGGCGTGGGGTCAGGGGGAATACGACTGCGACGACGCACAATCCACCTTACCCGCCAGAAGAGTTGAAGCTATATGAGCCTAGGCGCTTAACCGCCAAACCAACGCTGACGCCTGGTTGCCGCGTGCGCTTTCTTCTCCTGCGCGGTCTCCAGCGAAGGGGCAGTAAACGGACCCGTGGGCGACGGACCCGTAAGGAAATCCGCGTCGACCCGGCCGACCTTGTGGTCGCCGAACTCGATGTAGCATGCCGCGGCGCCATCGAAGGGTGCCGGTGAAACGCCGTCGCGGATCTGAGCGATCAGGTGCTCGGCGACCGCACGCCCGGCGCTTTCGGCGAACATGCCTGCCTTCGGTACGGGCGCGCTGGTGACGTCGCCGATGGCGTAAACATCTCGGAAGCGAGTCGCTAGATTTCCCCGGTCGACGGGGATCCAGCCGTCGACAGCGAGGCCGGACGCCTCGACAACCGCCGGGACGCGATGGACCGGCACGCCGAGAAAGAGATCGTAGGCCAGATGGGTTCCATCTCGGAGCAAGGCAACATTCTTGGCCGGGTCAAGGCCTGTCACGACCTGATTCGGTACGAACGTAATCCTTCTCTCAGCGAACCGATCCAGAATAGCCTGCGACGCGCTCGCCGACACCGGGATAGGCATGTCCCACGGCAAGACCACGCTGATCTGGACGGCGGACCTCACGTCGCGTGAGGTAAGCCACTCATCCAGCAGCATGGCCGCCTCACTGGGAGCCGGTGGACACTTGAAGGGCTCGCCTAGGACGCCGATGATCACGGCCCCCGACGTGAACGACGGAAGCAATTCGCGCAGCCTTAGAGCGCCATCGATCGAGTAGAACTCCTGGCCGCTTTCGACGAAGCCCGGGGTGGCGCTAAAGTTATAGTCCGCCCCCAGAGCGACGACTAAGATGTCAGCCTCGTACGTGCCGCGATCCGTCTCCACGGCTCGCGTTCCCGGGTCTATGGAGACGACGAGTTCCCGGCGGAATTCGACACCCGGCTTGATGATGTCCCGGTAGTACGAGCGCATCTCCTCAAGACCTTCGCGTCCGAACATCAGATCGAACTTTGAGAAGCCGAAGACGAACGCCTCGTTCTTGTCGATAAGGGTGACGCGCACGTCGTCGGCTAACGCGGATGATAGCCGCGACGATAGCTCCAGCCCTCCGAAGCCCGCGCCCAGGATGACAATGTGCGTGCTCACGAAGGGAGAGCCTCGTATATCCGAACTTCGGGGTCCGCAGCTAAAAGGGGACCGGGCTCACCAGCAACATCGTCCATAGCGGGACTATTCTACTCTATCCGCGCTACCCACGTAGGTGCGCGCTGGGTCGGCGCTAGCCGCTGTAGGTCCAGCCGGTGTAGGTGGAGGTCAGCGGCTCGGCGGGCTTCAGGACACGGCCGTCCAGGACGCGGGCGATGACCAACGTGTGGTCGCCGGCGGGGAGGTACTGGTCCGCCTCGCACTCCAGCCAGGCCATCGCGTCCTCCAGAATGGGGCCGCCGCGGGCGGACTGCGTGTAGGGGATCCCCTCCAGCTTACGATGTAGCTTGGCGGCCTCCGCTTCCGGCCTTCCCTTCACCTTGTCGCCGTGGTAGGGCTGGGCGAAGCGGGCGGCAAGCTCCATGCTCTCCTGGGGGAGCAGGTTGACGGTGAACACGCTGCTGTCGCGGACGTTGGCCAGCGTCTGCGCGTCGTTCTCAAAGGAGACGGCGACCAAGCGGGGGACGAAAGAGACCTGCATCACCCAGTCGGCCATCATGCCGTTGACCTCGTCGCCCATCCTGGAGCCGATGATGTAGAGGCCGTAGGGCATCTCGTCCATGACGGCCTTGATGTCGTCTTGTTCGGGCATGGGCGGCTCCCTACTCGAGCGTCTGGATGCCGGATGAGCGCATCTTCTCGATGGTCTCCGGCAGGGTGGCCGGGTCTGTTACCGGGGCGGAGCAGGTTGTGCCGAGGCAGACGTAGGCGGCGGGCGCGGGCTCCGGCGGCAGGAAGAGCGCCTCCAGCCGGGCGGCATCGCGCTCCGGGTCGAGGAGCTGGACTACGCGGTAGGGGAGGTCCAGGGAGAGGGCAGCGAGGTGAAGGGCGCGGACGCTGTCATCCTTCGGCGCGCCGACGATGTTGACCTCCGCGGGCGGGTTGAGGAGCAGGTCCACCTGCTTGGCGTAGCCGGCGGCGAAGTAGCCGAGGGTGTGGTACGAGGGCGCGAACGCTTCAAGCGTGGCCTGTGCAACCTGCCTGTACTCCTGGTTGCGGGTGAGGTGGTGGAGGCGGATGAACAGCTCCGCGCAGACGGCGTTGTCCTGGACGGACTTCTGGCGCTCCGCCAGGCGGCCCAGGCTGTCGCCCTCCTCCCACACGTCGAAGAAGCCGCCGCCGTCCTTGTCGGCGAAGCGGTCGAGGAGGAGGCGGGCCAGCTCCTCGGCCCGGCCCAGGTAGGCGGAGTCGCCGCTGGCCTCGTGGGCATCGAGGAGGGCGCGGGCCGTATATGCCTGGTCACCCAGCAGGCCGGGGACGTGAGGCGAGCCATCGTAGTAGCGGTACATAGCCGTCTGGCCATCACCCGTCCGGCGGCAGTTCTCCCAAGCGAAGTCGAGGGCCTGGAGGGCGGCCTCTCGTAGCTCGGGGCGGTCCAGGGTCCAGGACGCCTCCAAGTAGGCGGAGGCGGCCAGGGCGTTCCAGGAGGTGTAGAAGGTGTGGTCTATGTAGGGCTCCGGCAGCTTCTC
Organism: Chloroflexota bacterium; assembly: GCA_022561095.1. Lineage (GTDB taxonomy): Bacteria > Chloroflexota > Dehalococcoidia > SM23-28-2 > RBG-16-64-32 > JADFNQ01. The sequence goes on from JADFRV010000031.1 coordinate 14,842, forward strand.
TCGCTCGGCGGCGGGGAGCTTGTAGAACTCCTCGTCCGCGTCCTGGGAGCCGTAGAAGAAGCCGTGCTCGGGGTCGCGAAGCTTAGCATCCAGATAGTCGATGACGCCCGTGGCGGATGCGGCGTGGGCCTCGTCACCAGTGATGCGGTAGAGGGTCAGGAGGTTATGCAGGAGGCCAACGTTATCCTCCAGCATCTTCTCGTAGTGAGGCTCTGACCAGTCGCGGTTCGTGGCGTAACGGAAGTATCCGCCCCACTCTTTGTCGTAGACGCCGCCCGCGGACATGAACTCCAGCGTTTTGCGGGCCATGTGCAGCAGGTCGGGGTCGCGGTTACGGCGGTGGGCGTAGAGGAGAAGGTCTATGGAGTCAGTGTGGGGGAACTTAGGGGCTTCGCCGAAGCCGCCGAAGACGGGGTCGTAGCTCTGGGCGACGGCGCGGACGATGTTGTCGAAGATGTCTGGGGAGAGGTCGGCCTCCGCCTTTGGTGAGGCGGTCGCGGCTCGCTGCTGACGTATCTCCCCCATCTTGCGGGCGATCTCCTCGCGGCTGCTCTTGTACTGCACGGCGATTTTGGGCAGGTGCTCAAGCATGGACTCAGGCGGGATGTAGGTGCCGCCAGTCATCAGCTCACCTTCCGGGGTGAGGAAGGCGGTGGTGGGCCAGCCGCCCATGTTGTAGCGGGCGTTGATGTCCGGTCGCTGGTCGTTATCGACCCGAACGGGGACGTAGTGCTCGTTGATGTAGGAGATGACGCCGGGGTCGGAGTAGGAGGTTTCGTCCATGACGTGGCACCAGTGACACCAGACGGCGGAGAGGGAGAGGAGGATCGGTTTGTCCTGAGCCTTCGCCTCTTGGAACGCCTCAGGGCTCCACTCGCGCCAGTTGATCTCGTGGGCGCGGTTCTGCCGAGGCGAGAAGTGGAACTTGGTCTGGGCTTTGGTCATGAGGGGCCGACCTTTCCAGCCTGCCTGCCGGTAGGCAGGGTTCAGGGTTTGATTTCGGCGATGAGCTCTGCGGCGAGGTCGTAGCGGCCGAAGGAGGGTACGAGGTAGACGCCGGCGCACCTCTCGCGGCAGAAGGCGAGGAAGTCGCGGGCCATGGCCTGGCCCTCCTTGGGGCCGTCTTCGTCGCCGGCGCGGCGCATCCGCTCGCGAACTGAGTCCGGTATCTGCATACCCGGGACCTCCTTGTGAAGGAACTCCGCGTGGCGCGAGTTGTGCAGGGGCAGCACGCCGACGATGATGGGGAGGCCGAAGCGTTTGGCCTTCCCCACGAAGTTCTCCAGTATCTTCTCGTCGAAGACGTTCTGGGTGACGAAGAACTGGGCGCCGGCCTCCGCCTTGCGACGCATGAGGCGCAGCTGTGGCTCCAGCGGGTCGGCGTTGGGATCGCAGGAGGCGCCGATGAAGAAATCGGCCTCGCCGGTGATCGGCTTGCCGGTCCAGTCGACGCCCTCGTTGAGGAGCTTCAGGGAACGCATCAGGCCGACGGCGCTGATGTCCCAGACGCCGACGATGTCCGTGTAGCCGCCGACGGAGGGCGGGTCGCCGCGCAGGCAGAGGATGTTGCGGATGCCCAGGACGTGGGCGCCGACCATGTCGGAGTGGACGGCCAGGGCGTTGCGGTCGCGGGTGGTGTAGTGCATGACGATCTCGACGCCGAGCTCGCGCTGGAGGAGGACGGACATCGCCAGGGGGGACATGCGGACCTTGGCGGTGGGGCTATCGCCGACGTTGATGGCGTCTATGCCGGCGTCCTTGAGGAGGGCGGCGCCCTGGAGGACCTTGCGGGTGCGCAGGCCGTGGGGCGGGTCCACCTCGGCGCTGATGACGAAGCGGCCGGCGGCCAGCTTCTCGCGCAGGGTGACCGGCTCGGCGGCGACGTCAGGGGCGACGGCGGTTCGGTTGGGAGTATCGCTCACGGTACAGTCAGCTTAGCGGATGGCCTGAGGGGCTGGCAAATCGACCTCAAGCCTTGACGCTGGCCGCCGCCTTCATCTCGGACACGATGAGGTCGTAGTCTTCCTGCGGGATCTGGTGCAGGTTGCCCTGGAAGGCGAGGCGCCAGTGCTCCGGCGGCCACTTCTTTGGGTACTGCATGCGGGGCGCTATCTGTTTGACGTCCAGGTACTGGTCCGGGCTCAGGACGATCTCCGGCTTGACGTTGACCCGGAACG
>JADFRV010000032.1 GCA_022561095.1 Chloroflexota bacterium
CGATTTCTCGATCACGGGTGACCGTACCGTTAATCATCAGCCCCCACCTTCGAGAACCCGCCCAGGCGATATGCCGCTGGATAGCCGATTCGTAATCCATACAGTACGGCATCGGGACATTTTGCCATGATTCGCTTCGTCGCGATCAAATCGTCCTCATCAATCTCATACTCGCCGGTTCCGATGTCCAACACCAAGTACTTTCCCCGGTGTTCACTTTCGACATCGGTCCGAATTTCCTGCTCGTAAATCGCTTCTCCTCGCTCCGCGACTTCTTCGCGAGAAAGTCTTGCATCCGGCATTGCTCGACTCCTTGTGCCGCACTTTGAACTCTGGAAACGCCGTCATCAAAAACTCTACCATCGCGTCCACGTCGCGGACGCAGATGTTCGCATGCTCCATTCGCATTGTCATTCTAAACTGATCCTCCGCCGTCCTCATACGGCCTTTGTGCCACTAATGATATGCCTTATGTGCCCACACTAGAAAAACCGGGACTAAGGTGCTGGGACCCTTGGCGGGCTCACCCGTGGTGACGTAGTGCGTCTGCCACTCGCCGTCGTCCAGGACGGCCCGCATGAACTCGTCGCTGACGCGGACAGAGTTGTTGGCGTTCTGGTACTGGATGGAGATCCAGGCGTCGCCGTCCAGGGAGACGTCGTAGCCCGCCTCGCCCAGGGCGTACGCCTTGCGCTCCTCCTTCGACTTACAGTCGACGAACTCCTCGATGTCGGGGTGGTCGACGTTGAGGATGACCATCTTGGCGGCGCGGCGTGTCTTGCCGCCGGACTTGATCGTGCCGGCGATCGCGTCGGCGCCGCGCATGAAGGAGACGGGGCCGGAGGCGAGGCCGCCGGCGGTGAGCCGCTCCTTGGAGCTGCGCAGCTGCGACAGGTTGATGCCGGAGCCGGAGCCGCCCTTGAAGATCCTCCCCTCCGTGCGGTACCACTCCAGGATGGAGTCCATGGAGTCGTCTATGGAGAGGATGAAGCAGGCGGAGCATTGGGGCTTCTCCTCGATGCCGAGGTTGAACCAGACGGGGGAGTTGAAGCAGGCCTTCTGGTTGACCAGGATGTGCTTCAGCTCCGCCTGGAAGGTTGTGGCCTCCTCTTCGTCCGCATAGTAGGCGCCGGCGCGGCCCCAGTCCGTGATGCTGTTGACCACGCGGTCTATGAGCTGCTTGACGGAGCGCTCGCGGATGGGGGCATCGGGGTGAGGGGCGGCGGCGGCGGCCTCGCTCAGGGGGCCGCGGAAGTACTTGGAGGCGACGACGTTGGTGGCGTTCTGCGACCAGTCTTTGGGGAACTCGACTTCCTTCTGCTCGAACACGGGTGCGCCGTCGGCGCCGGCGATGACGGCCGTGCGGTCGCTCTCCCACTCCAGCTCATCGTAGGGGTCGACATCGGGGCGGGTGAAGTGGCGGGCGATTCTCCGCTCATCGATGTTGATGTGCTCCGACGTGGGCGCACCTGGCTTGGCCTCGGAGACGCACTGGACTGGGATATCGGCTGCGTCTGTGCCGGAGATAGCGGTGTCGCTGCCTGATGACCAGAGCGTCAGACCGTCACGCTCCCATGCGTGGGCTACGATCTCGTCTGCTTCTCTTTGGATTCTCGATGTCACTGATTGGCCTCCGTTGGCGTGAATTGCGGTGTCTGCCGATGACTTCGCCGCCGCTGCCGCTTCCGCCGTCTAGGTTGGTTGCCCAGTCAGGTCACGGGTGCTCCTTTTAGCGCTTGACGATGCGTCTTTTGGTGTTCGCGAGATTGCTGATTGTGACGTTCATGTTCGCATTGCGTGCCAGTTGCGCTGCTCTATCTAGGTCGGTCTGAGGGACGCGCAGGATCTTCCTCGCATTTGTCTCTTTCGCGAGACGCTTCAGCGCTGGCCCAATCCTGCCGCTGCGTTCAATTTCAGTGGCGACCCCCTTCCGTCGGGCATCGAGTCGAGTGCCGCCGCGCTGGGGCTTCTCCGTCCGGCCAGAAGGCCCGGCTGCCCGGCGTTTCAATCTTGTGTGCGTTGACTGTTTGGGTGACATGCTCTCACCTCCTCTCCCTACCTCTTCCCCTCGGCAATGGGCTGCGGCTCCATCGCCGCTTCCCCCAGCCCGTATCGTGATCGGAAGCCCTGGACGGCGGCGCGGGTCGTGCGGACGCGCTCTTGCACCTCGGCGTCCGGGGTCACCGGGCTATCCAGCGCCCGCTCCGCATCCACCCACGCCCTCAGCAGCAGGATGTACTCCTCGTATTCGCGCTCGGTTAGCTTGCTCACTTGGTGGCTCCTTTCGCCTGGCGCTCCGGCGGCTCCTCCTCCGCCCTCGGGCGGCGGACTCGCAGCAGGCGCGGCTTCGGCGGTTTCGCCTCCGACTCCGGCAGCAGCGCCATCTGGTCCCGGGGCACGTCCGGCCGCCGCCAGCCCGCCTTCAGCGCCGCCAGCTCCTGCTCCAGCTCCTCCACGTCCGCGAAGGCGCGGTAGACGGAGGCGAAGCGGATGTAGGCGATGTGGTCCAGGCCCCGCAGCCGCTCCATCACCAGCTCCCCGATGTAGCTCGACGGCACCTCCGCCTTCCCCTGGGCGTGCACCGCCTTCTCCACCTCGTCCGCCAGCGCCTCGATGGCGCCGGAGGGGATGGGGCGCTTCTCGCAGGCCCGGCGCACGCCGGCGATCACCTTCTCGCGGTCGAACTCCTCGCGCGAGTCGTCCTTCTTGACGACGGCGACGCCGCCCAGCTCGATCTTCTCGAGGGTGGTGAAGCGGCGGTTGCACTCCTGGCACTCGCGGCGGCGGCGGACGCCGGCCTCATCGGGCCGGGAGTCGATGACCCTGGAGTCTGGGTGGCCGCAGAACGGGCAGTTCATAGTTCGGCTGCGCTCACTACTTGCTTGACAGAATCCTCGGTGCTCATTTAGAACCGCTGCGCCCCCTGCTACAAGGGGGCGCAAGGGCCACAATAGCACTAGATGTTGGGGTTGTCAAGCCCTGCACCACAATATTTAGTGGTGAAATGCGTCACGAACCAGCGTGCGAATTTGCCACAGATGAACACAGATTAGCTGTCTGTGATGATCCGCGGCTGTGTCGCCTAGTAGAGCAGCGGGTCGGCGAAGGAGAGCACTTCGATCCAGGTCTGCCCGCGGTTGAACCGGATCTCGTTCCCCTCGGCGTCGAAGAAGCGGATGCGGGAGAACTCGTCGGGCTTGGACCAGGTGCCGGGGATCGCCACGCCGTCCTGGAAGACCACCGCCTCGCCGCTGCCCGTGGTCTGATACTGCAGGTGAGACGTGCCGTCGCCGACGGAGCGCACGGACGTGACCACCGCGGCGACGTTCCTGGCCTGGATCCGGTTGCCGGAGCCGCCGTCCACGTGAGGAGCGCCGCCCTGACTACGCAGGTAGCCGTTCGTCTTCGGGTCGTGCTCCCAGGTGACGGCGTAGTCGGAGAAGAACGGCCCGCCGAAGCCGATGTCTATGGTCGGCGCCGCCGTCGCCCCCGCATCGCCCGCCCGCCCGGGCTCGTCCTCCTTGAACTGCCACGCCTCGATCTGAGGCGGTCCGCTCCAGCCGTTGTCGGCGGCCAGCTCCCACAGGGCGTCGGTATCGGCGATGCCGTCGTGCGGCCCCAGGCGGTCGGGGGCGCGGGAGAAGTAGGGCCCTCCCATGGTGAACCCGTCGAAGTTACGCAGGCCGAGGCGGGAGAGGGCGGAGGGGACGTCAGCCGTGGCCACACTGGACCTGGCCATGCCCCAGTGGACGTAGATGGCGTCCAGGCCGGCCGCCCAGTCCAGGTAATAGACGCGGGCAGAGCGCACAGCAAGGACGCTTCCAGGCTCCTCGCTCCAGAAGACGCCGAGGAAGCGGGTGATGCCGCCCTCGGCCACAGCCTCGAACACCAGGTCCGCCCTCTCCAACCCCACCTGAGGCCGGGCGGTGACGATGTTGTCGAACATGACGGCCAGGGGAAGGCGGCTCTCGATATCTGGCAACTCCTCGGGGTAGACGAGGCGGCCGTTAAGGAGGGTTGGCTCGGTAGGGGGCGGCGTGGGCGAAGGCGTGGGGGTGAGCGTGCTCTCAGGCGTCGTGATGCCGTCGAGGACTTGAGAGGAGCCGCCGGAGAAGACGCCTGCTGCGGCCAGGACGCCTACGGTGATGACGAGCGTCAGAAACACCGCCGCTCCGCCGGCGATCGCCTGTCGTCGACGGCTGTGGGCCAGCCAGGACGGTAACGTTACGCGCATGGTGGATTGACGGCTCTATCGTTGTCCGTATAATGAGGCCACATCCCGCCCAAGCGCAACCAGGAGGAACGCCCATGCCCAAGGTTACCGTTAACGCCGACCAGTATTTCTACGAGGAGAAGGGGTCAGGCTTCCCGATCGTCTTCGGCAACTCGCTGCTCTTCGACCATCGGATGTGGGCCCAGCAAGTGGAGACGCTCTCCTCCCGCTACCGCTGTATCACTTACGACTTCCTGGGGCACGGTGGCTCTTCAGTAGGCGTGGAGGGGTACAGCCTGGAGGACGAGGCGGAGAACCTGCACGCCATGATGGCGCAGTGGGGCGCCTCGCCGGCTCACATGGCAGGGCTGTCCCTGGGCGGCATGGTGGATATGCGGCTGGCGCTGGCCCATCCGGAGGACGTTCGTTCTTTGGCGCTGCTGGACACCTCGGCGGAGGAGGAGGTGGCGGAGCGGCGGCCCCAGTACGAGGCGCTGGCGGCGGCGGCACGGGCCAACGGGCCGGAGTCGGTCGTGGACTTGGTGGTGCCGTTCTTCTTCAGCCAGGGGTTCCAGCAGTCGCAGCCGGAGCAGGTGGCTGCCTTCAGGCAGCAGTTCATCGACTCCAACATCGACGGCATCGAGCAGGCGACGAAGACGGTGACGCGGCGCACCAGCGTGCTGGGGCGGCTATCGGAGATCAACGTGCCCACGCTCGTGATCGTGGGCAGCGATGATATCTCGACGACGCCGGACAGGGCGCAGCACATCGCTGAGGGGATCGCCGGCGCGCGACTGGAGACGATAGCGGGGTCCGGACACATGACGGCCATCGAGCAGCCGGAGCGCATCTCACAGTTGCTTTCGGAGTTCCTAGCCCAGGTAGATTCGGCCTCGCCAAAGTAGAACCGCCTAGCGACTTATCAGACGCTATCCAACCCTGTAACGGGGTTGCTCTCAGATCGCCTCCCTATCGCCAAAAACCGCTGCGTCGGGCTGTGCGTATACCCCCAAAGGGTATGTATCAAACGGAAGGTAATGCTCATGAGCTTGAGGTGCGGAACTTTCGGAGCCAGTTGAGCTAAGTTTCAGCTTCAGCGAAGGGAGATAAGTAGTGGCTAAGGTTGCCATCATCCTGCAAGCGGGTCCCGGCTCTCACGAGAGCCATGCCCGCATGTTCCACAGCATGATCTACTCTAAGGAGCTTAAGGAGAAGGGCCACGAGGTGCGCCTCGTATTCGATGGCGCGTCCACGGAGTGGCTGGCCAAATGGGGCGATCCCCAGGACGGCGATGACCGGATGATGGGCGGGTTCTTTAGCCAGCTCAAGGACGCCGGCCTAACCTACGTGGTGTGCGATTTCTGCTCCGGCGCCTTCAGTGTCCACGACAAGCTGAAGACCCAGGGCGAGCCGTTGGTTGCGGAGTACATGAACCATCCAAGCGTGGCAGGCCTCATTGACGAGGGCTTCCAGATTATCACGCTGTAGCGATACGCCTCTCCGGACGGCATGACGCCGCGGGAATGTCTGGGGAGGCAAACAGCCCCGCGGCGTCTATCTGCCCGTTGCGGGCAGACCTGTCCCCGCCCCTGGCGGGGACGATCGTGCTAGCAGTCAAGCTGCGTTGGTCCTATCCTATGAGACCCTCCTTTCGCTCACGCCCACCGGAGCGGGCAGACCTGCCTGTGTCAGACAGGCGCGACTGCTTCGAAGTGCCGGGTCCCGCCTTGCCGGCAGCAGGGCCCGACGTTAGTTAACGGACGTTGACGGGTCGGCGAAGAAAGGTCGGCAGATCGGTGTCGGCCACGTTCTCCATGGCCTCCGACCGTATCCGCCGGAACTCCTCCTCTTCGGCTTGCGATCCGTATGTCTCCTGGGCGGTGAACCCCACAGCGATGAGCGTCAGCTTCACCTCCTCGCCAAGCGTGGGGTCGGTAGCGGTGCCGAATATGATCTCCGCGTCCGGGTTCACCACCTCGGCGATAATCTGGGCCGCCATGTTCAGCTCGTGCAGGCCCAGGTCGCCGGAGCTGGTGATGTTGAACAGGACACCGGTGGCGCCGTGGATATTGACGTCCAGCAGGGGGCTGGAGACGGCGGCCTGAGCGGCCTCGACGGCCCTGTTCTCGCCGCTGGAGCGGCCGATCGCCATGAGGGCGGGGCCGGCATCCGCCATGATGCGACGGATGTCGGCGAAGTCCAGGTTGATGTCTCCGGGCATGGTGATCAGCTCGGAGATGCCGTCTATCCCCTGGCGCAGCACCTCGTCGGCCATGAGGAACGACTCGACGACAGTCGTCTTCTCGTCGGCGAGGGCCAGCAGCCGGTCGTTAGGGATGACGATGAGCGTATCGACCTCCTGCTGGAGGTTGGCGACGCCGCCATCGGCGTTTGCCTTGCGCTTGGCCCCCTCGAAGGAGAACGGTCTGGTAACGATGGCGACGGTGAGGGCGCCGGCGTCTTTGGCTAATTGGGCTATCACGGGCGCGGCGCCGGTGCCGGTACCGCCGCCCATGCCGGCGGTGATGAACACCATATCCGCGTCCTTGATCGCCTCCTTGATCTCATCGCGGGAGTCCTCGGCGGCCTGGCGGCCGCGATCCGGGTCGCCGCCCACGCCCAGCCCACGCGTTATGCGGTCGCCGATGCGGATGCGGCTCTCCGCGTCGCAGCGCATGAGGGCCTGGGTATCCGTGTTAATCCCCACGAACTCAACACCCTGGATGCGGGCCTCCACCATGCGGTTGACGGCGTTGCAGCCGCCGCCGCCCACGCCCACCACCTTGATGGGGGGGAGTCCGTCTAGGTCTATGCCTGCCACTGCGTCCTCCTTTCCCTCTTGAGGGTCGATCGGGTATAGCGTTTGCTGGGTCATCTCTCTACTGCGGGATGAGCGCCTTCAACCACCGTTTGGCGGTATCCAGCACCCCACTGAACGCGAACGGTGATTTGAGGCTGATGCCTGGTTTGTGGCCATTGTGCCCGTTCTCCAGGATCGACCAGTGCAGCAGGCCCACGCTGGCCGCGTAGGCCGGGTCGTTTAACGTGTCGGCCAGGCCGTGGATCCCCCGCGGCCGGCCGATGCGTACGGGCATACGCAGCACCTGCTCGGCCAGCTCGTCGATGCCGGGGAGGCTGGCCGAGCCGCCGGTGAGGACGAGGCCGGCTGCCACCATCTCGTCGAATCCGGCGCGTTTGGCGTCGATGTAGATCATCTCCAGTATCTCCTCCACGCGGGCCTGGAGGATCTCCGCGACACGGCGGCGGGACGTCTCCTTCCGGCGCTGGCCGCCGAACGCTTCCAGCTCGACAACGTCCTCAGGGTTGATCTGGGAGGGCAGCGCGGAACCGTACTCCGTCTTCAGCTCCTCGACGGCGGAGAAGGGGGCGCGCAGGCCGGCGACCAGATCGTGGGTCAGGTGGTAGCCTCCTACCGGCAGCACAGAGGTGTGGAACACGGCGCCGTCCACAAACACGGCGATGCCGGTGGTGCCGCCGCCGATGTCCGCCACTATGATGCCCTGGCGTTTCTCCTCCTCCTCCAGCACCGCCTGCGCTGCCGCCATGGGGGAAAGAACCAGTGCTTCTACCTGGACGCCGGCGCCTTCCACGCACTGGGTGAGGTTCTGCACGGCGGTGAGGGAGCCGCTTACGATATGCGTCTCCATGTCCAGGCGCTGGCCGTACATCCCTACCGGATCGCTGACCTGCTCCTGCCCGTCGACGACGAAGAAGCGGGGGACGACGTGCAGTATCTCGCGGTTGGTGGGGAGGTTCAGTGCCTGGGCCTCCTCAACGGCGCGGTCGATGTCCTGCTGGGTGATAGGCCGCTCACGGCCGGGGATGGTGGCGACGCCGCGGTTGTTCAGCGAGTTCACGTGGTTGCCGCTGATGCTTACGTGGGCGCTCAGCACGCGGCTGCCGCTGGAGCGCTCCGCCTTCTCGACGGAGCTGGCTATCGCCTCCGTCGCTTCCTGGATATTGTCCACCATCCCTTTCTTGACGCCCTGGGAGGCGGTTATGCCCACGCCGAGGATGCGCACGTCCACATCCGGGGTGAGCTCGCCGACGAGGGTGCATATCTTGCTGCTACCCACGTCTATGGAGGTCAGGATGTTGTCTTTCACCTCGTCATCGCCTCCTTTCGCTCATTGGAAAGACGGGCGGTCGCGGAAGCGCAGATCGAGTACGTGGCCTGCCATGGCCCCGCGCCCGATGTCCTCTTCCACCGTCTTCCAGACCGCCAGCTTGTACTCAACGTTCCGGCTGTCGCCTATGACCACGCGGTAATTCGCATCGGTCACCACGGACAGCCCCTTCTCCGGTGTGTACTCGAAATTTGTGATCCTGAGGGCGAGCTGGTCCGGCACGAACTTGAGCAGCGCTTGGGCCAGGCGTACGGCGTCCGTGTCGACGCGGTCGCCGGGAGATAAGTTCGCCGGGTCGCCGACATCGTGAATGACGGGGGCGCCCTTAGGCGGCTTCACGTTGGGCAGGATGACCCCCTCGCTGTCGATGACGTAGGACGTGCCGGCCAGGTCCCAGTAGCCCCAAGGTGTGCGCTCTATCACCTCGATGCGCACCTTGTTGGGCCATCGGCGCTGGGCGTGGACCCCTTTGACGAGTGGCAAGGCGACGATGCGCGCTTCGGCGTCATCCAGAGGGATGCTGAACATGCTGGCGCCCTCAAGGTCAGCCAGCTCGGCGATCCGTTCTGGGCTGGTGCTGGTGGCGTTTACCACCTGTACCTCCTGCACCCGCAGCAGGGGCGAGCGGTAGAGGACCACCGCGCCGGCAACTGCCGCCAGCAGGGCGAGAAAGATGAGGGTGCGGCGCCAGCGCAGACGCCGCTGCCTGCGTTCCGTCTTTTCGTCAGGGAGGACGTAGCCCTTGAGGGCGCGCCGGCGCTTTCCGGGTTTGTGCTTATACACAACGGCGCTTCTCCTCGTGCCGCTCCAGCGCCAGCTCGATAAGGCGGGTAATCAGGTCTCTGTAGGGTAGGCCTGCGTGCTCCCACAGCTTTGGATACATGCTCATGGGGGTGAAGCCGGGGATAGTGTTCACCTCGTTGAGGATGAGGTGCTCCTGCGGTGTGAAGAAGAAGTCCACGCGGGCCAGTCCGGCGCAGTCTATCGCCTTGTAAGCCGCCAGCGCCATAGCGCGGGCCTCCTCGGCGGCCTGAGGCGGGATATCGGCGGGGATATGGAGCTGCGTGCTCGGGTCGTCGTATTTGGCGCGGTAGTCGTAGAACTCGCCCTCAAACGTGATCTCGCCTGGTGGCGACGCTTCCGGCTCGTCGTTACCCAGCACCGCCACCTCGACCTGACGCCCCTCCACGGCGACCTCGACCAGCGCCTTGCGATCGTAACGGAACGCCTCCTCCAGCGCCTCGTCCAGGTCCTCGCGGGAGCGGGCTTTAGAGGTGCCGATGCTGGAGCCGCTGTTGGCGGGCTTGACGAAGGAAGGGTAGGGGATGGCGGCCTCAACCTCGCGGGAGACGGCGGCCGGATCGTCGCGCCAGCGGGAGGCGAGGACGACGACGTCCTCTGGCATCGGGAAGCCGTGCTGGCGGAAGATCGTCTTCTGAAGCGCCTTGTCCATCCCCAGAGCGCTGGCGGCCACCCCCGCGCCCACATACGGCACCCCCGCCAGCTCCAAGAACCCCTGCAGGGTGCCGTCCTCGCCGTTGGTGCCGTGGATGAGGGGGAAGACCGCGTCCAGGCGGCGCAGGGCGCCCAGGGCCTTGGTGCGGTGCAGGATGCCCTCTCCCAGCGGCTCCTCAAGGGCTGAGAACTTCTCCAAGCGTATGGAGGTGAGGGCGCGCTCGCTATCGGCCGGGGTGAGCCATGTCCCCTGTCTGGTGACGCCGATGGGCACGGTCTGGAAACGGTCCGCGTCCAGGGCGGCCATCACCGCCTGGGCGGAGACCACGGAGACCTCGTGCTCGGCGGAGCGGCCGCCGAACAGGATGCCGACCTTCAGACGCTTGCCTGCCATCAGGGCTCCCCCGCCATAGCGACTTCGTTCGCCAGCTCGATGCCGAAGCGCTCCCGTACCCGGGAGCGGGCCAGCTCCATTAGGGCGAGGGCGTCGACGGCCTTGGCGCCGCCCAGGTTGAGGAAGAAGTTGGTGTGCTGCTGAGAGATCTCCGTGTTGCCGATGCGGTGGCCGCGTAGCCCTACCTGATCGACTAGCCACCAGGCGGGATGCTCCGCCGGGTTCTTAAACATGGAGCCGGCGTTGCGGCCGCGGGGCTGCGCGGCCAGGCGGCGGGCGTCCAACTCGCGCACGTGGGCCCGAAGCTCGTCGGGGTCTCCCTTCTGCAGCGACAGGTCTACGGAGAGGACCACGTGGCCCTTCAAGGCGCCGCGGGTGAAGGCGCTGTTGCGGTAGTCCAGGGTCAGCTCCTCGGGCCGCAGCTCCAGGATGCCGTTTTGGGGATCGACTACGCGGATGCCCTTCAGGTTGTCCAGTAGGGACTTGCCGTAAGCACCGGCGTTGTAGACGGCGGCGCCGCCCAGGGTGCCGGGGATGCCGCAGGCCCACTCGATGCCGCCGTAGCCGGCGAAGGAGAGGCGGCGGGCCAGGGCGGCGAAGCTTACGCCGCTGGCCGCGCGAACCCTAAACCCAGCGCCGTTGGGTGTGGGGCCTTCCACCTGCTCCGTCGCGTTCTCGATCACCAGCCCCCGGATGCCGCCGTCCAGGATGAGGACGTTGGAGCCGGCGCCCAGGATGAACACGGGCACGTCGTGCTGGTGGGCGGCTCGCAGGGCGGCCCGGAGCTGCTCCTCGCTGTGAGCGGCGAAGTAGACGTCGGCCGGGCCGCCGATGCCGAACGTGTTGTGGCGGTGCAGCGGCTCGTCCAGGAGGGCAGGCCCCAGCGCTCGCAGCTCGTCCAGGAACGCTTCGTTCATCGTCTCTCCAGCGTCTCCAGGACCGTCGGCCCGACCTTCTCGATGTCGCCCGCGCCGATGGCGAAGAAGACATCGCCGGGCTCTAGCATCGCGGCCACGGCCGCCGCCGACTGCTCCAGGTCGCCGGCGTAGCGGGCTGGCGGCTCGGTGATCTCTTCGGCTAGCTGCTGAGCGGTCATGCCCGCCGTCGGCTCCTCGCGGGCGGCGTACGTCTCCGCGATGAGCAGAACGTCGCAGTTCGCGAAGCAGGTGCGGAAGCCGTCCAGAAGGTATTGGGTGCGGCTGTAGGTGTGAGGCTGGAACAGGCAGACGAGGCGACGGCCGGGAAAGCGCTCGCGGGCGGCGGCCAGCGTGGCGCGCACCTCCGTCGGGTGGTGAGCGTAGTCGTCCACGATCGTGACTCCGGCGGCCTCACCTAGGTGCTGGAAGCGACGGCGGACGCCGCGGAACTCGGCGACCGACCGCTGTACGGTCTCAACCGGCAGGCCCAGGATGCTCCCCACTGCTATCGCCCCCAAGGCATTGCTCACGTTATAGATTCCCGGCAATCGCGTTTCGAACGTCGCGTAGACCTCTCCGCCGCATTCTACCACAAAAGCATACCCGTCTACACCCTTACTCAAAATATCATTCGCCCGCCATTCGGCGGAAGGGTCGAGACCGTAGGAGACGACGTGGACGGGGGGGTTCACGTCGCCTCCTATGGTCTCGGGCAGGATTGCCTGCAGTGCAGGGTCTTCTCTGCAGGCCACGATGTAACCGTTTGGCTGGACCTGGGAGAGAAACTGACGGAAGGCGTCCTTCAGCCTCTCGTATGAGCCGTAGGTGTCCAGGTGGTCCGGCTCCACGTTGGTGACGAGAGCGATGTCCGGGTGGTAGTTGAGGAAGGCAGCGTCGAACTCGTCCGCCTCGACGACGAAGTCTGGGCCCTCACCCGCCATGGCGTTGGTGTCAAGGCCGATCATCTCGCCGCCCAGCATGAAGGTTGGCGAGCGGCCCGCTTGCGACAGGATAAAGGCGATGAGCGAGCTGGTGGTGGTCTTGCCGTGACTGCCGGCCACGGCGATGCTGCGCTTCCCCTCCATGAGGCGGGCCACCATCTGGGCCCTCTTCAGGGTGGGGAGGCCGCGGCGTCGCGCCTCCACCAGCTCCGGGTTGTCTTCGGGGGCGGCGGAGGTGTAGACGACCATCTCCGCGTCCCCAACGTGGGCGGCGTCATGACCGTGGCTCACGCTGACGCCCAGCGTCTCCAACCGCTCAGTGAGCGGCGTCAGCTGGAGGTCGGAGCCGGAGACGGTGTGGCCGCGGGCGCGCAGGATCTGGGCGATGGCGGACATGTGGATGCCGCCCGCGCCCACCAGATGCACCCGTTGCGGTATCGCTTTCACCGCCGTCCTCATGACCCCGCCAGCTCCACGATGAGCCGTGCGATGTTGCGTGCAGCCTCAGGTCGAGCCAGCCGCCGTGACGCCTGGCTCATCGCGTCCAATCGAGCGGCGTCGTGAAGGAGGCCGCCGACGAGCGGTAGCATCGAACTCAGGTCGCTGTCTTCAAGGATGATGGCGGCGTCGTTGTCCGCCAGGTGGCGGGCGTTAAGCCGCTGATGAGCGCCCGCGTAGGGGTAGGGGACGAGGATGGCGGGCAGGCCCAGGGCGGGCAGCTCTCCCAGCACGGAGGCGCCGGCGCGGCAGAGGGCCAGATCGGCGGCGGCCATCGCCCAGGGAAACTCCTTGTGCAGGTAGCCGAACAGGTGGTAGCGGCTGCGGAGCTCGTCCGGCAGATCCTTCGCCAGTCGGGTGAGCCACTCCTCATCGGCGCGCCCGCTGACGTGGACGACTTCACATAACTCCAAGAGGCTTCGCAGATTGTTTGCTATCGCTTGGTTGATGCTGTGCGCTCCCTGGGAGGCGCCGGCGACGAACAGGACTTTCTCTTCGGGGTCCAGCCCCAGGCGCTGACGTCCCGCCGCGCGGCTGACCTGCGAGAACTCCTCGCGCACCGGATAGCCCGTAAGGATGGCCTTGCCGATCGGCAGCTTGCGCAGCGTCTCGGGGGCGGTGACGGCGATGCGGCGGGCGAGGCTGGCGATGGCGCGGACCGCCCAGCCGGGGTAGACATCCGGGAGGTAGATGGTGATGGGGGTCCCGCGGGAGCGGGCGGCCAGGGCGATGGGGAAGCTGGTGTAGCCCCCCGTGGATAGCACGACGTCCGCACGGAAATCAGAAAGCGCCTTGCGCGCCTGGGCCACTCCTTTCGCCATCCGGGCGGCGTTGCGGGTCAGTTCCCAGGGGTTGCGGCCTCGGATGGGGCCGGACGAAACGGGGCGCAGCGGGATGTCGGCTCGTTCCACCAGCTCCGCCTCCGTGCCTTCCGGCGAGCCCAGGTAGAGCGGCTCCAGCCTCTCGCCGGACGGCAGCTCACGCTCCAGCGCGGCGGCGATGGTCAGGGCGGGGTAAACGTGGCCGCCGGTGGCGCCGCCGCAGAGGGCCAGTCTCATACCGTGCTCCTCCCCGCGGCTGGGTTGCGCCGGGCGTAGCGTTGGGCACGGGCCTTCGGCTGCTCTGTGTAGGAGCCGTTGCGGCCGTAGCGGGAGAGGCTGAGGAGGATGCCCGCGCCGGCCATCACGGCGATAAGGGCGGAGCCGCCGTAGCTCAGGAAGGGCAGCGGCACTCCGGTGAGCGGGATGGTGCGTGTGATACCGCCGATGTTGATCAGGGTCTGGTAGGCGATCCAGCTCACGATGCCCACGCCCAGCAGGGTGCCGAACTGATCCCGTGAGGCGAGCGTCGCCTTGAGGGCGCGGAACATGAAGAAGGCGAACAGACCCAGGACGCCCAGCAGGCCGATGAACCCCAGCTCCTCGCCGATGATGGCGAAGACGCCGTCGGTGTGGGCGCCGGGGACGTAGAAGAACTTCTGGCGGCTGACCCCCCAGCCGAGGCCGGTGACGCCGCCGCTCCCCAGGGCGATTAGCAACTGAAGGATGTGGAAGCCGTTTCCCTGAGGGTCGGCCTCCGGCGAGACGAAGGAGGTGAGGCGATCCAGCCGGTAGTCCTGCGCCAGGATCATGACGTAGGTCACGAGGCCGCCGCTGGCCATGAGCAGGGCCAAGTGGCTGAGCGGCGCTCCGGCGACGAAGAAGAGCGTACTGGTAGTGAGGACGATGATTACGGCGGTGCCCATGTCCGGCTCTACGATGACCAGGCCGCCGACCACGCTGACCATAAGCACGAACGGCAGCAGACCCAGGCTGAACTTATTGATGTTCTCTCGTCGGCCGGCCAGCCAGGCGGAGATGTAGATGATGATCGCCAGCTTGGCGAACTCGCTGGGTTGGAAGGAGAGCGGGCCCAGCTCCAGCCAGCGTCGGGCGCCGTTGCGCTCCACGCCGATGCCGGGAATGAGGACGGCCGCCAGTCCCAGCAACGCCACCACCATTATCGGCGCGGCCAGGTGGCGCAGCTGGCGGTAGTCCAGCCGCATGAAATAGAGGAGCGCTGCACTGCCGGCGATGGCGTAGAACGCGTGCCGAATCACGAAGTAGTTTGCGTCGCCAAACTCCAGATGGCCCACAGCGAAGCTGGCCGTGTACACGGTCAACAGCCCCGCCAGCAGGAGCATGGATGTGGCAACCAGCAGGAGGTAGTCCGGCTGGCCCTGTCGCACCGTGTGCGCACGGCGCAGGCGGCCGCTCTCTACGGCAGCGATGGCTGCGCCTCCTTGACGTAGCGACCGACCAGGGAGCGGAAGTGCTCGCCTCGGTCCTCGAAGTTGTCGTAGGCGTCGAAGCTGGTGCAGGCGGGCGAAAGTAGCACGGCGTCGCCCGGCCGGGCGGCCCGACGGGCCGCTTCGAACGCCTCGGCCAGCGTGGCGATGCGGACGATGCGGGCGCCCTTATCGCGCGATCCCTTGGCGGCCTGCCGCAGCGCCGCCTCCAGCCTGGGCCCAGACTCTCCGAAGATGACCACGGCCCGACAGCGGCGCAGCGCTTCCTGCGCCAGCTCTTCCAGCGGCAGGTTCTTGTCGCGGCCGCCGAGCAGGAGCACCAGCGGCTCTTGGAAGGAGCGGATGCCGGCCAGGGTGCGCTCCGGCGTAGTGGCGATGCTATCGTTGTAGTAGTCGGCGCCGTTCAGCGTCGCCACCTGCTCCAACCGGTGCGGCACGGCGGCGAACGATCCCACGGCGTCTGCGATCGCCTTCGGGGTCACGCCGCAGGCGGAGGCCACAGCGGCTGCGGCCACGGCGTTCTCGCGGTTGTGTCGTCCGCGTAGGGGCAGAGAGTCCAGGGGGAACAGCGGCTGGTCGTAGCGCCCTTGGCGGTAGTGGGCCTCATCGCCGCGGACGTAGACGCCATCGCCGGGTATCTTCTCGCCCAGGCTGAACCACACACGGGCGCTCGGGGCCGCGGCGGCCAGCGCTCCCATCAGTCCTGTTGCGCCGCCTCCGTAGACCAACGAAAGTCCGAGCCCGGCGATGGTACGGCCGGTCTCGCGCGCGGCATCGAGGTACACGGGCGCGGCCGCCCCGCTAGAGCCACAATAAACGGTAATTCGCCTCATATCACGCCTTCTGGGTACGCGTGAGGGACCCGTTGAAACAGAAAATCACTTGTATAGGTTTAGCTAGGGGCAATGCGGACGGGGATTCTACCACGCGGCGTCTTTGAGCTCGAGGGCAGGGGGGATATGCCCGATAACTCAAGCGCATCACATCCGAAAGCCTCTTCGCTTCCATCTCCCGTTCTCCCCCGCTCCCCTGCACCCCTCCTTCTATGCTCCCCTGCTGCTGAGCGCCCTGGCTCCCCTCCTCCAGGACCAGCTCCCAGCGGTACAATCAGAGCGCTCATGAACGGACTCACCGGCGGCATTCTCACGCTGCTGGCGGTGGCGCTCTGGGGCGCGCTGCACAGCAAACTGGCTACACCTCGTGTCAAGCAGTGGCTGAGCCGGCGCCTGGGCTCATCCGCAGACCGCGGCTATCGCCTCTTATACAATCTGGTGGCGGCCGCGACCCTGCTCCCGGTTTTAGCCATCCCGGCTCGCATACCCGGTCCGACGCTTTATCAGATTCTCTCACCCTGGGTATTCGTAACGACCGCGGTTCAGGTCATCGCAGTTCTGGTCATCCTAATGGTTTTGCTGCAGACCGGGGCATCCAGCTTCCTGGGAATACGCCAATTGTTCAGCACCCAAGGTACCGCGGCCCGATTGATGGTGAGCGGCTTTTACCGCTGGGTGCGGCACCCGCTCTACACCGCGGCCCTGGTGTTGATCTGGTTGACCCCGGTTATGACCTCCAGCACGCTGATCCTTTTCCTGGGTTTCACTCTCTACATCATCATCGGAAGTCGGTACGAAGAGCGGCAGCTGGCTGCAGACTTCGGCGAATCTTACCAAGAGTATCGGCTCAAGATTCCGGCCTTCATCCCCAGGCCATGGCGGCGATCTTGAGCAGGAGGGCTGGGGAGATCAACACGCTTACCCTTAATACGCTCCCCGGCTGCTCTGCTCCCACACTCCTTCAACTCCCGCGCTCCCCGGCTTCTCCGCTCCCCACCACCCCCACCCCCGCCCCTCCCCGCCCCCCCGTTCTCTTTTCTTCATGACGCCTTCGCGGTGTTCTCCTTCCCCGCTGCCCCCGATGTCGTCGCCCTCATCGTCTCCACATTCGATCCCACGCTCAGCCCCTCCTCCAAGGACGCCCTGGAGCAGCTGCTGCTGAAGAACGAGGCCCTGGCCACAGCCGTGGATGCCAAGGAGCAGGACACGGTACTG
>JADFRV010000033.1 GCA_022561095.1 Chloroflexota bacterium
GTTCGGGCGACGGCTCCCGGGTCCATTCGGTCGCTGCGCCGGCGGCGGGCTCTCACCTTGCCCCTAACGGGCAGGCCCGCCTCTCTGGGCCTCGCGTTGCGACGTACTGCTCCCGTTCGCAGCCGATGATTATTCGATTGTGGCAATCAGCATAGCAGCGGCAAAGGGAGGGTGTCAACGGTGGCTGCGGGCCACACGATCGATACAACCGCTCCCTCCCAGCGGGGAATTTGACTCCAATGGACGGTTGCAGCGTTATATATATGAGGCACAGATGCCAAAGGCCCGAGGCTACGATATCCTCCCGCGGACGTTCAAGGTACGTCTGCTGATGGCGGCGGCGTTACTGGCGGGATTGCCGATTTTCGCGGGCTCCCTGGTGCTGTTCGCGCTGTCTTTCAATTTCTTCGACATATTCGATTTCGACATCTTCGATGAGGTGGAGGTGACGGTCGAGAACCGCACGGAGCGACTGCTGACGATATACGTATCGGGGCAGAGCGAGGCGGTGGCACCGCCTGGCGAGACGACAATCATCACCACGCTGAAGATTCAGTGGAGGTTCGGCGGCGCCAGGGTGCAGGCAGTCGACTTTAACGGCGTCGTCGTGTTTGAGGACGACCTCGACCTCGGCGACCTGGAGCGCATGGGCTACCGCATCGTGATCGAGCCGATTACGCTGGAGGTAGTGCCGGAGGGGGATCTCAGTTACGAGTATCCCCCCTGCTACGGGCCCGATCTCGATGCCTGCCTGGAAGGTCAGACCGAGCTGGGGCCCTACTCCAGCGACACCTGCGAGGGGGAGGGACGTCGCCTCTGTTTCCTGCCGCTCGGCAGAGTGTCGCCAGAGCTCATCCTCGATCTGGCGGCGCACTACGAGGATCAATACGGCATTCAGGTGAGCGTGCTCGCTCCAAGCGACATACCGACGGAGCTGGTCGACCCCCTACGCGGGCAGATCGACGCCGAAACCTTGATCGACTACGCGGCCAGCCTACGCCCCGAAGAGTACGGTGACAGAGACGTCGTCCTAATAGCACTAACGCCGGTGGACCTCTACAACCGCACCAGCAGCTGGCGGTTCCTGTTCGGCCGGAAGGGGACGTTCGCGGACCCCGATGCGATCGTCTCCACGTATCGGATGAACCCGGAGAGTTTCGGTGAGCCCCGGGACGACGAACTCACGATCTCGCGCGCCCGGAAGCTGGTCACGAAGTACGTCGGGCTGCTGTACTTCGATCTCCCCCTCAGCGGTGACCTAAAGAGCCCGATGTTCGATAACATCCTCAGCGTGAGCGACCTGGACAGGATGGAGGAGCCTCTTCCCGTCCCTGCCGGCCCCTGAGCGGCTACAGCCGCAGGGGCTCGCGGCCCTCGCGGGAGCGTTCGGCGGCGAGGATGCGCTCGATGGCGTCCACGCAGGCGTTGAGGTCGTCGTTCACGAGCGTGTGGTCGAACTCCTCGGCGGCGGTCATCTCGTCGCGGGCGGTGCGCAGGCGGATGTCGAGCTGCTCCGGGGTGTCGGTGGCGCGGGAGCGGAGGCGCCACTCCAGCTCGTCCCATGAGGGCGGCAGCACGAAGACCGTCACCGCGCCGGGACAGACGGACTTGATGTAGCGGGCGCCCTGGATGTCCGTGCGGAACACGACGTCTTTGCCGGCGGCGAGCGCCTCGCGGATGGGGGGCTTGGGAACGCCGTAGCGGTAGTCGTAGACGGTGGCGTTCTCAAGGAACTCACCCTTCGCCAGCATCTCGTCATACTGCTGGTCGGAGAGGAAGAAGTAGTCCACGCCATCGGTCTCCTCCGGACGAGAGGGACGGGTGGTGGCGGTGACGGCGAAGTGGTAGGGGCGGTTGAGCGACTTGAGGCGGCTGAGGAGGGAATCCTTGCCTACGCCGGAGGGGCCGGTGATGACGGCGAGGAGGGGAGCGGGGCCTGCCGCTGCCATGAGCGGAGCTAGTCGCTGAGGGCCTGGGCGCCGCGGGCGGAGGCGACGCGGGCGTCGGGGCTGCGGGCGCCGCCGCGCGGCCGGCGATCGCCTCCGGCGTGATGGCAATGAGGATGATGGCGCCGGTATCAGTGAAGATGGCGCATTTGGTGCGGCGGCCGCTGGTGATGTCCACGATCACTCCTCTCTTTTTGCCTTCCCGTATCAGGCGCTGTATCGGCGCCGAGCCGGGGGAGACGATAGCGACCACCCGGTTAAGAGCGATATAGTTCCCGAAGCCGACGTGGATGAGATCAGTGTCCAACGGTCCTACCCCTTAGCGGTAGCGGCGGCAACCCGCCGACCCGACAATAGGTCGAGATCGCGCCAGAACCAGGGGTATGATACCGCAACGACGCCAGCGTTGCGAATTACGGTCTCCCCGCGGGCCAAGACGCCCGCTAAGGCCAGCATGATGGCAAGGCGGTGGTCACCGTGGGTGGAGACGGCGGCGCCCTGAAGGCGGCGGACCGGCCGGATGCGCAGGCCGTCCGGGAGCTCCTCGATGTCTGCTCCCAGACGGCGCAGCTCGCGGGCGGTGGAACGAATGCGGTCGGACTCCTTGACCCTGAGCTCGGCGGCGTCGCGGATGACCGTCTCGCCGCTGGCGAAGCAGGCAGCGAGCGCGATCAGGGGCAGTTCGTCGATGGCGCGGGGCACGAGGTCACCCTCGATCACAGCGCCGCGGAGGCGAGAGGAGCGCACGCTGATGTCCGCCACGGGTTCCGGGCCCCAGGTACGCTGTTCCTCCAGGGTAATGTCGGCACCCATGAGGCGGAGGGCGTCCAGCACGCCAGAGCGCGTGGGGTTGACGCCGACGCCCTGTATCCGGAGATGGGCGTCTGGATGGCAGACGGCGAGGACCAGCCAAGCAGCGGCGGCCGAGATATCGCCCGGCACGTGCAGGCTCAGGGGCTGAAGGTCGCGCGCCAGGGGCCGGACGCGCACCCGCCCGCCGCCGAAATCGAGGTCGGCGCCCATCGCCTGGAGCATACGCTCAGTGTGATCGCGGCTGGCGGCTGGCTCCTCGATGACGGTCTCGCCGTGAGCGTAGAGTGCGGCCAGGGTAAGGGCGGACTTGACCTGGGCGGAGGCGACGGGCGAACGGTTGTGGATGCCTTTCAGGGGACAGCCGTTGATAGCCAGCGGCGCCCTGGTGTCACCTTGTCGGCCGGAGATGTCGGCGCCCATGAGACGCAGCGGCTGAATGACGCGGGCCATGGGGCGAGAGAGGAGGGAGCGGTCGCCGGTGAGGACGGAGAAGAACGGCTGCGGGGCGAGAAGGCCCGCCAGCAGCCGGATGGAGGTGCCGGAGTTGCGGCAGTCCAGGACGCGGTCGCTCTCGGATAGGCCGTGGCGGCCGCGGCCGCGGATACTGAGGGTAGTCTCGTCCAGCCAGCGCCAGTGGACGCCCAGGCTACGCAGGCAGCGCAGCGTGGCCAGGCAGTCAGCGGAGCGCTGGAAGCCCTGGACCACAGCCTCGCCGCCGGCGATAGCGTTAAAGATGGCAGCGCGATGAGAGATCGACTTATCGCCGGGGAGGGCGATCGTACCGCGGAGCGTGCGGACGGGACGGACAAGGCGCTGCACCGCAGCTCACCCGCGGTCCTTCTCTTTGCTTTCTTCTGAGTTCTGGCGCTCTTTCTTCTTTTCGAGCTTGTCCAGATCGCGCCGAATGTCCTCAGCTATGCGCTCAGCGCGGCTGGGCTTGCCTTCGGCCCCAGTGGACCCGGCTTCCCTCATGAGGCCCGGCAGGTCGCGAACCTTCTTCACACGCTCGCTGACCCAACCGCCCATGAGGGACTTCATCATGTCCTGGCGCACGTCCGCCGGCTCCTCCCCTTCCAGACGCCGCGGGTGCGGCTCAGCGAGGAAGCTGTCGCGGTCGATCTGGGCTCGGGCGAACGTCTCCAGCAGCTCCTCGGTGTCGCCCTGAAGCAGGCCGCGGTAGCGCTGGAGCTCTTCCACCATGCGGTCGAGCCAGTGGACGGCGGCGTCGCGGTTGGTGAGGAAGATATCGTGGCTCATCCGGGGGTCGCCGGAGGCGAGCCGGGTAACATCGCGGAAGCCGGAAGAGGCCATGGGAGCGAGGTCGTTCCAGGCGGGGCTGGCGCGCAGCAGGGAGAACAGAGCGGCGGAGAGCAGCAAGGGCAGGTGGCTGACGGCGGCCGCGTACTGGTCGTGCTCCTTGGGTTCCATGTACAGCGGCTCGGCGCCCACCAGCGTCACCATGCCGGCGACGGCCCGCACGGCGTCCTCATGAGCGTTCACGGCAGGACAGAGGCAGTAAGCGCGGCCGCGGAAGAGGCCCGCCTCCGCGCTATCGATCCCCGGCGTATCTTTACCGGCCATCGGGTGTCCGCCGACGAAGCTTACCGAGGGCGGGAGGAGCTCGGCAGCCCACTCCACTATCCGCTCCTTGGTGCTGCCGGTATCGGTGACCACGCAGCCGTCCGGCAGGTCGGGAGCGATCTGCTGCATCACCTCGCGTACGGCGAGGACGGGGGTGGCGATAATGACCATACCGGCCCGCTCCACCGCCCTGGGCAGATTGTGCTCAGCCCGGTCGATGGCGCCCATCTTGCGGGCTTTGTTGGCGGCGCCGCGGGCCCGATCGTGGCCGACGATCTCCGTGTCCGGGAGGCCGGCCGCCTTCATCGCCAGCCCCAGGGAGCCACCGATAAGGCCGAGGCCGATTATGGTGATACGTTTGCGTTCTCGGTCTTCTTTCGTCACGGCGTCAGCTTAGCACGAGGGGCGGAGCGCGAAAAGCGCCGCTAACCGAATACGTCTTCGTCTATGCCGGCGAACAGGCGGGCGAGGACGTTGATGATGGGGCTCATGACATCGAACAGGAGGCCAAACTGGCCGCCGGTCAGGAACGGCAGGGCGATGAGGGCGATGAGGATGATGAAGCCGTAGCGACTCTGGAAACGCATGTAGTCGCGCGCGGCGGCGTCGTTGAGGAAGGCGGGGATGACGCGGTGGCCGTCGAGCGGGAAAATGGGAAGGAGGTTGAACACGCCCAGGATGATACTGATCAGGACGATGGCGCTAAGGTACAGCCCCAGGTACTCGTCGAAGCCAAAGCCAACGAAAAGGAAGCGGTCGAGGACGGCGAAGTTGAAGGGCGACAGCCAGGGCACCAGGCCCAGCTGAAGGGGGAGGCCGGCCAAGGCGGCAACGAGGAAGTTGGAGACCGGCCCGGCGCCGGCGACGATAGCCATCATCGCCTTGGGGTTATTAGACACGTTAGGGTTCACCGGCACCGGTTTACCCCAACCGAATCCAACCAGGAACAGGAAGATGGTGCCGGCGGGGTCCAGGTGGGCCAGCGGGTTGAGCGTTACGCGACCACGGCTACGGGGCAGGCTATCGCCCATGCTATCGGCTACGTAGGCGTGAGAGAACTCGTGGAAGGAGATGCCGACGACGAGAGCGGTGACCAGGGCTCCGAAGAAGATGAGAGCGGCGAGAGGATCGTTGTCTAACCGGTCAAGGTAGCGGAAGAAGAGCATTCGCAGTTCATGATAGCACGTAGCTACGGTTGACAGACGGATATATAATCGATTCGCACCCCGCCAGTGGCGGGGGCCTAGAGGAGGGCCACCATGACCAGCAAGCGAAGCCCGGTAGCGGAGCCGGTCGTAAGCATTGAGGCGGCGCAGAAGGCCTGGAGCTACTCCCTGTTCGACGCGATCTTCCAGCGTCGCGCCCGCCGCTTCCCTCTGGGAGCCGAGATGCCTGCGGGGGTAGCGCCGTTCAAGTCAGACAAGGAGCCGATCCCGCTGGACGAGATCGAGGAGGCGATGCTGGTGATGGCCGGCACCGGCATCAGCGGCCTCAACCTGTCTGACCTGCCGTTTAACGATCAGGCCGGCAGCAACTGGTGCGGCAATACGATGATCCAGTTCGTGGGACGCACCTACGCCAGCGCCTGCGGCTCCCACGGCACGGAGATGTTTTTCACCAACGACGAGGGCACCTACCTGGTGCAGATGCGCGACAAGCTCCCCACCCAGATGCAGGAGTTCGAATCGCCGGATGACCGTGAGAAGATAGTGCAGGCGTTCCGCGCCAACACCGTGAAGCTGTCCAACGGCCGTCTGCCCATCCCGATGATGGAGCCGATAACCCTCCCCTTCAACCAGTGGAACGCTAACAAGCCGGGCACCACGCTGTTCATGCCGGTGAGCGACGTCACCTGGGAGTACATCAACGCGCTCATGCTGATGCTGGACGCGCCGAACTGCGCCTACGTCTACGACGACATGAACGGCAACGCCGAGCCGCTGAAGAAGTACGCCGATGCTGGCCACCTGGACCGCAGCCGCGCCTACCCTCTCTCCGGCTACGAGATGGGGATGTACTCGGCGATATCAGGCGTGGAGCAGGCGATCATGCTCCAGAACATGTACCTGGCGCTCCAGGCGATGGGGCTGGGAGGCTGGATCTTCAGCTCATCCGTAGGAGCGGCGGTGATGCCGATGATGGGGTTCCGGATGCACATGGCGTCCCAGCCTGAGGGGCCGTTCAAGCCGCTGGACCCATCAGCGCCGGGGCGGCCGGTGGTGGTGGGGCTGGACGGACTGTTTGAGCCGTACTGCCCGCCCTACTACCCGGACATGGGGAAGGCGGTGCAGGCGGTGTGGGACGCGAAATGGGGCTCCGGTGGCATCTACAAGGAGGAGGGCGGCCCCGCCCCGTTGCGCGACCGCCAATCGCTGGACAGGGTCGTCGCCAAGACGCCGGAATGGTGCCTGGAGGCGACGAAGGATCTGTGCACTTACATCTGGGACACGTACGGCCGCTTCCCGGCGCTGTCAGACCCGATGGTGATGAGTATCTGGTTCCAGGCGCACCACCTGGAGACGGAGTTCTACGACCAGTACTACCAGCCCGGCGCCTACCACGAGACGATCCGCAACCATATGGGCGTCTGGCATAGCGCCCGCTAGGCGCGAAGGCAGCACGGCAGACGGGGGCTAGCCCTCTGGCGCGGTCTGACTAGAGGCCGGCGCCTCGGCTGGAGGCTGAGGGGGCACCGCTGAGGCGCGCTGTGGAGGAGGCTCCGCCACCTCCATGCGATTGTCGAGGGAGCGGACGCCTGGGACCGCCTCCGCCACTCTCATAATGTTAGTGGTTGGCGCCGTGCTGGTGAGGAAGCCGCCCAACGTCACCTCACCAAGGGCCGCCCGCACGTAGATCCGCTCGTGACGGAAGAGGCCGGCGGCGCCAAGGGCTTGGCCTATCTCGATCTCCAACTGCCGGTCGTTGATGACGGCGCCGCGGACGGCTGCGACGCCGGTCACGGAGGACGCAGCCTCATAGACATGTTCTTCGGCCTGGGGCGTGCGGACGTTGCCCGATATGTAGGCTGTTCCGTCCACCACCTCAAGGCTCAGGCTGTATCGGTCGTCCGCGGTCAGGTAGGGGTGGGCGGCGATGGCATTACGTACCGCCTGAAGGAGATCGGAGTCACGGCGGTATATGGGCAGGGTGTCCGCCTGCGCCGCCAGCCGGATGATCCCGCCCTCAAGAGCGATGTCCTGGACCGGGACGACGCGCTGGCCGGAGGCGAACAGGCCACGGCTCAGCATCAGGTAGCTGGCGCGGCGGGAAGTCCGCTCTACCAGCGCTCCGGCGAGCTTAACGTCGGCGACGGAAAGCGGTGTCTTGGCTGAAAGAGGCTTCGGCGGCACGGCTAGCGGGGGTATCTCCCGACGGAACGCCTCGTAGCTGGTGCAGTCCAGGGCGAGGGCGTCATCATCCCAATCGCTGGCGATGGAGAAGGGGAGCTTCACTTCGCTGGGGCGGAAGATGCCGCGGGAGATCACAAGGTTGAGGACCAGCCAGTCGTCGTCGACCTCGAAGGACGCCAAGCGCCCCTGCCAGCGGTCACGGAACCGGACAGGGCCACCGAGGCGCAGGGCGGAACGCGTACTCTGCATACTCCCGCTGGTTAGAGTAGGGTAGAGCAACGCTAGGAGCAAATCAGCGATAATCGATAAATTTATTGTCCGTATTTCACTTGACGATGAGACCACGACTGGTTACGCTATCGGACAGATTTGCACAAGGAAAACTTTCCATAGCGAAAGGAGGCAGGTCATGCCTCAGTGGTTGACCCGTCACAAGTGGTTACTGATAGTAGGAGCCGTGGCCATAGGCTTATTGATCTTCGCGGCCTGCGGCGACGATGACGATGATGAAGATGGCGTGACGCCGGTGGACGGTGAGCCGACGGCGGAAATAGTGCAGCCAACCCTGCCGCTGAAGATCGGCCACCTCAACTCATTCACGGGCGACCTTGGGGACTTCGGACCGGCACACGACGACGCGGCGAAGCTGGCGATCGCCGAGATCAACGCCGCCGGCGGGGTAGGCGGCCAGCCCGTCGAGTTTGTCAACGCCGATACCGCCACTGATCCTTCGCAGGGCGCGACGGAGGCTACCCGCCTCATCGAGGTCGAGGGCGTGGACTTCATCCTGGGAGCGCTGTCCAGCGGTGTCACGCTGCAGATCGCGGAGTCAGTGACTGGACCGAACAACGTGTTGCACATTTCGGGGGCGTCGACCTCCCCGGCGCTGAGCGCGGCCGACGAAAACGACTTCCTGTTCCGAACCACAATCTCCGACGCCGCGCAGGGCGTGGTCCTGGCGCAGCTCGCCACGGAGATTGGCCTGACCAGCGTGTGCAACATGTTCATCAACAACGCCTACGGCCAGGGGCTATCTGAGGCGTTCACGGAGACTTTCGAGGCTGCGGGCGGCACCGTAACGGAGGCTGTGCCGCATGAGTCGGAGCAGGCCACTTACGCCTCCGAACTGGGCACGTGCACCGGCGAAGGCCCGGATGCCCTAGCCGCTATCGCCTACCCGGAGAGCGCCGGCGTGTTCCTGAGGGAGGCGGTGGAAGCAGGAGATGTGGACACGTTCCTGTTCGTGGACGGCACCAAGTCTACGGCCATGCTGGACGACCTGGGCTGGGACCTGTTTGACGGCACGCGGGGCACAGCGCCCGGCGCCCTGGACCTGCCCACGGGCGAGACGTTTGAGGAACGTTACATGGCCGAGTACGGCGAAGTGCCGCCGCTACCGTTCATTCGGGAGACATACGACGCGGTGTACCTGATGGCCCTGGCGGCGGAGAAGTCGCTCACGGATGACATCGACATCCGTGAGGCCCTCAGAGCGATATCCAATCCGCCGGGCGAGACGGTCAGCCCAGGCACGGAGGGCTTTACGACTGCCCTGGCTGCCATCGCCGCGGGCGACGACATCAACTATGAGGGCGCCGCCGGCCCGGTGGACATGGACGAGAACGGCGACGTACTCATCGGCGCCATCGAGACGTTTACCACGGACGCCGCCAACGAGACTTTCGTGGTCGACGATGTGTTCAGGGTTGACCTGAGCACCGGCGAGGTGACTAAGATCGAATAGCGGAAGAGCAGGCGACAGCGCTAAACAAGCGGGAAGCTAGTAAGATTAGGGGCCTCGTCATGAGGCCCCTAAACTGTTTTCCGGCGGCCGTCTAGTCGGAGGGCGACTCGGCTGGCTCAGCCTCTGCCGGCCCCGAGCGTCGGAGGCGCCTGGTATGGCGCTCCACCCAGATTGAGACCCGCCGCTCCTCAGGGAGGAGGCCCCGCGGCCTCAGGAGCAGGACGATGACGATAAGGGTGCCCAGCAGGAAGTCTCGGATGAAGAAGATACGGCTGCTGAGCACGGTGGGGATATCATAGCCCTGGATCTGCAGGGTGATGGTCCACAGGCCCCAGACCATGTAGGCGCCCAGGATCGCCCCCTTGTTGTTGCCGCTGCCGCCCACAATCAGCATCGCCCAGAAGATGAAGGTGCCGAAGAAGTGGGTGAAGTTGTCAGGGGAGATAGAGCTGTTGGCGAAGGCGTACATAGCGCCGCCCACGCCCATGATCATCGCCCCCAGCACGAACCCCTGGGACTTGAAGGCGAAGACGTTCTTGCCGCTGGCGGCGGTGGTCAGTTCATCCTCGCGGAGGGCACGGAGGACGCGACCCCAGGGCGAGCGGATCCCCCGCTCCACAGCGATGTAGACGATGATGAGGACGATCACGACGATGCCTAAGATAATGAACTTGTACTCATCGGGGTTGTCGCCGAGCCGTCCCCAAGGGGTGGGGATCTCCAGCCCACCCAGGGGACGCGGAATGCCGGGCAAACCGCGGGAACCGTTGACCAGGCCCCGCTCCTCGATGGTGACCCGCCGCAATAGCTCCGCTATTCCGATGGTGGCGATGGCGAAGTAGTCCTGACGGAGGCGCAGGGCGGGGATTGAGAGGAGGAAGGCGAGAATGCCGCAGGCCACTGCGGCACCAGCGGCTCCGATCAAGAAGGGCAGCCACTGGTCGCTATCCAGGTACGGGATGAAGTCCAGCTTATCGCCGAAACCGCCCACGTACTGGACGAACTCACCGCTGGCGGGGGGTTTCGTGATTATAGCGGCGGTGTTAGCGCCCACAAGGAAGAAGGCCATTACGCCGAAGTTGAAGATGCCGGTGTAGCCCCATTGGACGTTCAGGCCCAGGGAGAAGATGCTGAAGATCGCCACGAAGGTAGCGAAGAAGGCTAAGAATCTAACGGTGCTATCGACATTCCAGCCGGAGCGTTCAAGAGGCATAAAGATGAGCGCAGTGGTAATGGCCAGGAAGGCGAGAGGGGTGATGAGCCGCCCCCATTTCAATCGCCCGCGAAGTCCTACGGAACTCATCAGGTCTTCGCTCCAAAGAGGCCGCGGGGCCGCAGCAGCAGGACCAGGATGAGGATGATGAAGGCGACGGAGAACTTATAGCCAGACGATAGGCCGATGTCCGGGCCGACGGCGGCAAAGACTTCTTGACTAATGCCCACGATCATGGCCCCCACGAAGGCGCCCTGGGGACTGCCGATGCCGCCGAGGATGGTGGCGGCGAACAGGGGCACGAGAAGCACAAATCCCAGTTCCGGCTTGAGCTGGGCCTGAAGCGCCAGGAGGACGCCGGCCACCGCCACCAGACCGCCCCCAATGATCCACGTCCAGACGACGATCTGGTCTGTGTTAATGCCGGAGGCCTGGGCAAGATCGGAGTTATCTGACATGGCGCGCATCGCCTTGCCCAGCTTGGTGCGGAAGAGGAGCAGATAGACCAGACCGGCCACAACTATGGCGGCGAAGAAGATGAAGATCTGATCGGTGACGATACGGACGTCAAATGGGAGGTCAGTGGTGGGCCGGATGCCGGGGGCGTAGAAGCGGGGAGAGGAAGCCCAGAAGATCAGCATGAGGCTGCGCATGGCGATGGCGATGCCCAGGGATGCGATGGCGAAAGTGACGATGCCGCTGCCGCGGCGCCGTAGAGGACGGTAGACGAGGCGATCCAGGGTGACAAAGATCAGCGCCATCGCCGCGGCAGCCAGCGGCAGAGCCAACAGCAGGCCGTAGCCGAAGGAGAAGTCGCCTTCGCCCGGCCAGGGGATGCGGTCGGTGGCGCCCGGCAGATCGCTCAGGCTCCAGGGCAACGGCTGGGTGTCCGTTCTCTCGCCGACTACGGTGCCGGTGAGTGCAAAGAAGGCGATGTAGGCGGCGAGCATCATGGAGTCGCCGTGGGCGAAATGGGCGAACTTCAGGATGCCGTAGATGAGGGTGAGGCCGATGGCGCCGAGGGCGAGGACGCTGCCGGTGACCACGCCCACGGCGAAGGCGTCGGTCTGCGTGAGGATGGCCCAGGTACCGAAGACGAGGAAAAAGAGCCACATGGCGGCCAGAATCAGCTGGTCGCCGACGCCGCGAAAGCGGCCGAGGGTCGTCGCTATGATGTCCGTGAGACGGCCCGCGAGGACAGACATAGGCCTCAGGCGCCCAAATAGAGCTTGCCCACTTCTTCGCTGTCCAGCATCTCCTTCGCCTCCCCCTCGAACCGGTTCTCGCCCGTCGCCAGTACGTAGGCGCGGCTGGCGAAGCTCAGCGCCTCTTTGGCGTTCTGCTCCACCAGGAGGATAGCGGTGCCGCCCTGGTTGATCTCGCCGATCTTCTCGAAGATGGAGTCGACCATCTTGGGCGAGAGGCTGGCGGACGGCTCGTCCAGGAGGAGAACCTTGGGGTCGAGCATGAGGGCGCGGGCGAGCGCGAGCATCTGTCGCTGGCCACCGGAGAGCCTGCCGGCGGGTTCACGGCGGCGGGGGGCGATGTCGGGAAACAGGTCGTAGACGCGCTCCAGGCGGTCGCGGAGACCGTCGCGGCGGACGTATGCGCCCATCTCAAGGTTCTCGTTAATGGTGAGGCTGGGGAAGACGTTTTCGGTCTGGGGCACGTAGGACATACCGCTCTGGACAATGCTGTCCGGGGCCATGTTTGTGACGTCTCGCTCAGCCAGATGGACGCTGCCACTGAGGACGGAGACGAGCCCAAAGATCGCCTTCAGCAGCGTGGACTTGCCGGCGCCGTTGGGGCCGATGACGGCCACGATCTCTGCCTCGCTGACGGCTATGGAGACACCGTGGAGGATCTCCACCTCACCGTAGCCGGCGACGACGTCCTGGACCCGGAGGACGTCCGTCATCGATACTGCCCTCCCAGGTATGCGTCGAGCACACGCTCGTCCTGCTTGATCTCCTCAGGGGAGCCTTCCGCGAGGAACTCCCCCTGGCTCATAACTATGACTGGATTGCAGAGCCGTGTGATCAGGTCCATGTCATGCTCGATGACGAAGAAGGTGATTCCGAGCTCGCGGCAGAGGGTTTCGATGTTGTCCACAAGCTTGCGCATGAGGACGCGGTTGACGCCCGCCCCGGGTTCGTCCAAGAGGATCATCGCGGGGTCGGTCATGAGGGTACGGGCCAGCTCCAATAGCTTCTTCTGGCCGCCGGATAGGTTTGCGGCGTACTCATCGCGCAGGTGGACGAGATCAACGAACTCCAAAACTCCCAGCGCTTTCTCGTATATCCACCGCTCCTGGCGGGAGACACGGAAGCCGAACAGCAAGGGGTTCCATATCTGCTCGCCTACCTGGTTAGGGGGCACGAGCATGAGGTTCTCCAGCACCGTCATCGTCTTTAACTCACGAGGGATCTGGAAGGTACGCACGATACCGCGATGGAATATGCGGTGCGGGGGCAGACCATCGATGCGCTCATCCTGGAACAGGATATGGCCGGAGGTGGGCTTGAGGAAACCGGTGATGAGATTGAACAGTGTTGTCTTGCCGGCGCCGTTGGGACCGATGAGGCCGGTGATGGTGCGGCCCTTCACGGACAAGCTGCAGCGGTTAACGGCGCGGACGCCATCGAAGGACTTGACAACGTTTTCGACCTCAAGAATAGGAGCGGAGTCTTCCATATCTTCACTCAAAGGTGCCCTTCCCGGCCCTCAGCGAGGCGAACCCAGTATAGAGGACAATGTATTGAGAGCGCCATCAGTTGACCTGGCTCAACTGCCGATGCGAGGTTCGGCTCGGCATGTCAACGGGGACGCTGGCGGCCAGGCGTAACCACCGCCGCTCACCGTAATACTCAACTCATCGCAGCATGAGTCCGCGTTCTCGCCGGCATACATCTCGCCCGGCAACCGACTGCGATAGAGCGGGTGCTGGCGGGGACGCCTAGATAGAGCATTCCGCTAGCGAACGGTTGACAGATGCGAAGTGTCATTAGCAATGAGGCCGCCCGCGGGCGGCCATTTCGCATCTAAGAACTGGCGCCCCCGGCAGGACTCGAACCCACAACCTCCTGGTCCGAAGCCAGGCGCTCTATCCAATTGAGCTACGAGGGCGCTGCCGACCTGCCTACCGGCAGGCAGGCTCAGTGTAGCACCGCGCCCGCGAGGGCGGCAAACGCGAACGATGCCTCCTGCGTTGAGCCTTATTCATTATTCCATCCGAGCACTTCGCAGTCAGACCCCGACTGTTGTCCTGTCCTTGTTGACAAGAGAGAGTACTGTCTGTACACTGACTGACGGACAGCACTCTCCCACAGTAAATGGAGGGCTACAATGGCACTCGAACACGAGGTCTTGATCCAGGAAGTCATCAAGCTTGCCGCTGAAGGCGCGCCGCCAGAGCAGGTAGTGGAAAGGGCAAACCAAGCCAAGGCTGCGATCGTGAAGCACGGCGAACAAATTCAGCGTGCCGTCAACATCCTCGACGGCATAGTGCCGTTCATCGCCCCGGGGACGTATTGGGAGATGGGCTGGAAGGTGACACCCAAGGTTACTGTCCCTTACGGGGGCACGACACGGGAAACCGATAGGCCAGCCAGGGTGCGCGATATCGCTAATTCCATGCTTACAGATGGAGCCGCTGTCGTCAGGACAGATGAGATTGCGGAAAGGCTGTTCAGCGAGGGCGACACGACATCGTCTAAGCACGACTTGGCCACCGCTGCTGGCAACGTCCTCACGCGATCCGGCAAGTGGCGGAGAATCGACCCTGGCGTGTACAAACCAATACCAGTAGAACCGGAGGTATAGCAAGAAAAATAGAGGGGCCGAGCGGCCTTCCCTAGCAAGAGTCATCCGCTCAGCCCGATCCAACGAGGTTCGGGGTCTGGTGTAAAGGCTGCACACCCACTTTAGGTGTGGGTGGTCAGAGTTCAATTCTCTGGACCCCGACCAAACACCCGAACTTAGTCGGCTTGTTAGTGGGGAGGAAGCTGTGGCACCAGCCTCCCCCCCGGAAAGACACGGAGGGTCTGCTCCATGTCCACTACAAGGATAACGCATCCACCGATAGTTGGTGAAATCCAAGCTATCTTCGCAACATTGCCAGATGAAGAACTTTTGGCGAAATTGCGAGGCCCAATACGTCGCGGACGCCCTGGCTTTAATCCCGCCATCCTCTGGCGCTGCTACGTCGTCTACTACTATCTCGG
Organism: Chloroflexota bacterium; assembly: GCA_022561095.1. Lineage (GTDB taxonomy): Bacteria > Chloroflexota > Dehalococcoidia > SM23-28-2 > RBG-16-64-32 > JADFNQ01. Next base: position 14,871 of record JADFRV010000033.1, read on the forward strand.
CTTGGAATCCGTCTCCGACCTGATCCGCCTGCTACGTGACAATCCCTACATCGCTCAGGCGTGCGGCATCAACAGCCCCGACGAAATCCCTAGCCAGCCTACCTTCTCCCGCTTCGGAGCTAGGCTCGCTACGAGGAAGTTTGCCGTCACGCTTAGGAATGTCCAGCGCTCGCTCACGCGTCGGCTCTACAAGACGCTTCCTGGCTTCGGCCAGGTAGTGGCGATAGACAGCACTCACATGAAGGGATGGAGTAACGCTAGCAAAAAGGGCAAGAAGAAAGTCGGGGCGATTAGAAGGCAGAAGCCTAAGGTCGGCAAAGTCTCCGACCCCGACGCAGGCTGGACAGTCAAGGTCAATACCGAAGGCCGCAGTCAGTTCACCTGGGGATACAAGGCCCACATCCTCTGCGACGCCGAATACGAACTCCCCATAGTCGTGGACGTGTCGGCGGGCAATGTCAGTGACGTGAGAAGGGCGAGCCCTCTGCTGTACCAAGCGCGCCATACGTACAGCAAGTTCGTGCCTGATTACGTTCTCTGCGATGCTGGTTATTCCAGTGATCGGCTCAGGCAGCTCATCAAACGACAGTTCAGGGCGACGCCTCTCATCGACCCGCACCCGCTTCACAAGAAGGCTGTTGCAGCGCAACAGGCGATCCTCGAATGGAAGACCATCTACAATCGCCGATCTGCCATAGAAAGGCTGAATGGCCGCCTAAAGGGGTTCTTCAAGCTGGATGCGATTAGGGTGCGCGGGAGAATGAAGGTACGTAATCATGCGACGATGGCTATCATGGCGCTTCAAGCCCGCGCCCTGGCGTTTCCGGCGCAGATGCGCGAGTGCGTGAGGGCTGTGGCGTAGGGGGTTATACCGACACCGTCCACAGGCAACACTTGCCGTTTGGGGGGTTAGTCCCGTTTAGTGAACGGGTTAGGCTTCATCTTCCTCGGCTGTTTGCGGGTAGCCGAAGGTCATCAACGCCGCCTTCGTGCACGCCCTTGAACGCCCTTTGCAGGCGACCCCCGCGAGACACGCCCATGCTTTGACGCTGCCTTCCTTGGCACCACTTTCTTCGAGCCTGTTGAGTGAGGCTTCTTCTTAGCCATAATCCGATCCGACAATAGTATAGACAGAAACCACGTTGCCGTCTCGATCGCGTTCAAGGAGTCCTAGTCCGTGCGCTTTCGTATAGTGGTTGTCCGAGTCGTCCCAGAAATCGACTGTTGCGATTTCAATCGACGACCAGTTAAGTCCGCCTAAATCAACTACCGCATGCTTCTCTTTCGCACTCGGCTCTACGTGTCCGACTCGAAGAGTAAAGTCAAACGGCTCGATTGGGAGCTTTAGCGTAATCTCAATTTCAACATCTTGTGCGGAACCAGCGGCAAGGCTTTGCTGGTTCCGAATAGTGAGCATGAGATATTGAGGGTCAGCACCAGATTCACGACGCCAATCTAGCCCCTCGTCCTCAAAGGGGTCAGCATACAAGTTATTAGCTGGCATACTAACGGGTTTGTAGCCCTTGTCCGCAACTTCGAGGTCGAGCCTAATAACTGGCGCATACTCAAATTGTTGGCCGCGCCTAGCAAGTCTGACCTGTTGAAGCACTATAAGCGCCACCACGAATGTAGCGAAGGCAGGAACCCAATCTATCGCCCATTCCTTGAAGAAACCTCGCCAGTCATCCGAGATGTTATCCCAGCCGAACTCGGCCGAGAATGTGATAGTTACAAGGATCGCACCAATGAATCCGCCTGCCCACCAACGATATCTAATAGCACCGGCTACAACTGTGCGGTAGTCCACCTGCACATATTAGCAGAGCGGTCCATCGTTTGCCCCTACCCGCCGCGCCCACCAAATAATGAATAAGGCTCCGTTGTGACAGATTGGGGGCTGTGCTCTAATGAACGGGGCCCAGGCAGGTGAGATATGGCT
>JADFRV010000185.1 GCA_022561095.1 Chloroflexota bacterium
GAGGAGAAGGAAGCCATGAATCCATCACCCATCGACTTCACCTCAGACCCGCCGTGTGCCTTCAGCGCCTCCCGCACCATGCGCTCGTGCTCTCGCAGCAGCTCACGGGCCTTCGCGTCGCCCAGCCGCTGGGTGAGTGCTGTAGAGCCTTCGACGTCCGTGAAGAGGATGGTGACAAGGCCGGACGGAGCGGGCGCCGCCGCGGCCTCCTCGCCCTCGCCCAGGAACTCATCGACCGCATCCAGTACCGCCTGCCCGTTCTCGAGGCGAAACGCTCCCGACTCCCCCTCAAGAAGGACGAGCTGGGCGTTAGGAATGCGCGAGGCGAGGTCTGTCGCGACGTCGACGCTAACCTGGGGGAATCGGCGGCGGTGAAGCACGAGCGTCGGCACCCTAACCTGCGGCAGCAGGTCTGCAACGTCCGCCGTGAGAAGTTGGCCCAGGAGGGCCCGATAGGTCTCTTGGGTAACGCCTTCCCGCATTCGCGCAGCAAGCAGGCGTGCCGCCTCACCCCCAGACCATCCCCAGTTGTAGTGGATCATCGTATCTGTGTAGAGCTCCCAGTTGTCGATAAGCCTCGCCAACGCCTGAGCCTGAGGCGACTTCAGCATGTCGGAGGCGCGCGCGTATGAGCACCACAAAATGAGGTGGGATACCCGTTCGGGGTTGCGGGCGGCATAGGCGATGGCCACTGGCCCCATGTATTGCGTCCCCCACAGCACGAACCTCTCCAAGCCCAGACGGTCCGCCACCGCCTCTATATCCGACCCAAGCGCCTCTAAGGAGAAGTCGGTCACATCGCGCTGCGACAGCCCGGTTCCTCTATTGTCATACTGAACGAGCATCCTCTTCTCGGCCAGGCGCTCATACCAAGGGCGGAACTCGGGAACCTCCCACTGCAGTCGAATAGTGCTTCCCAGCATTTGCATCTGGACAAAGGGCATGCCCCTACCAACCACATGAAAGGCGATGCTCACCCCGTCGGCGGTCTGGGCGTACTGGATGCGCGGCTCCATGGTGGGGATATTGTACGCCTCTTGGACTATCCCTGTCTCGGTGTCACTGGCCATTAGCAGGCGCTGGCTGCGGTAGGGCCCGCCGCGACTGTGCGCCTGGGCAGGGCGGGTGTCAACGGGTCTAAGCAGGCGCCGGTACCGACGCCAAAAACTCCACGATCGCCCCCGCCGACTCCTCAGGCTTCTCCCAGAAGAAGCCGTGGGGAGCGGCGGGCAGGATCCGAAGGGTGGAGTTGGGTATTCGATCATGCAGGAAATCCGCGTTCCCTACCGGCACCAGAAGGTCCTTGTCGCCGTGGATGATAAGCGTCGGCGCCTTGACCTGCGGCAGCCGCTCGTAGGTGTCGAATCGCATGATGGCCGCCATCTGCCGCCCCAGTGTGTCCACAGGCGTTGGCGTCGCCAAATGCATCGAGATGATATCGTCTAGGAACTCCTTGCCTCTCTCTATGAACTCCGGCGTCACCGTCACAAGCCAGAACTGGCGAATGCGCTCCTGGAGCGGAAGCGTCGCTATCTGCCCCAGCTTGGCCAGCACTTGCGGGTTGGGCGTCACGCTGTGCGCGGGGCCGCATCCCGTGCAGCCCAGAACGAGCCCCTGCACCGCCTCCGTGTGGTTCAGCACCAACTCCTGGGCGATGCGGCCGCCCATCGATATCCCTAGCACGTGGGCCTTCTCGATCCCAAGCTCCGCCAGCAGCCCCGCCGCATCCTCCGCCATCAGGCGGATCGTCAGCTCGCCGCCCGGATTATCGCTTAGTCCCGTGCCGCGGTTGGAGAAGCGGACAATCTGGAAGTGTGGTCGTAGCCGCTCCAGAAACGGCTCGCCCCAGGAGTTGGCCTGTCCGCCCCAGCCCATAATCATGAGCAGCGGCGGCCCTGTCCCCTCCACGTAATACTCGATGTTGATGTCGCCGGCTTTCGTAATGGGCACGGCAACCCCCTTCCGAACTCGCCCAGCGGATTATAGCACCAACCGCCATCTAACCGTCCCCCAGGATCCAAAAGGCGATGCTCACCCCGTCCTTGGTCTGGGCGTACTGGATGCGCGGCTCCATGGCGGGGCTATTCTACTCCATTGGGGCCAAGCTGGAAGTTCGTACCCTCAGTTCCTGGCACTAGTTCGAAGGGAGGGTCAAACTCCTTCAGGCCTTGTTCAATGAGCTGGTCGAGCGCCGAGTCGTCGTGCGCCGGGTCATGGTGAAATGTGACGAGCCGCTTCACACCCGCAGCTGCCGCAAATCTGAGAGCGTGACGGATGGAGCTGTGCCCCCACCCGACGTGCTCCTCATACTCGGTGTCGCTGTACTGGGCGTCGTGGATGAGGAGGTGGGCGCCAGAGGCGAGGTCGAACCCTGAGATCCAGTCGGTGTCCTCTGGAAACTGGCGGGCGCCAAGGGCAGGCTCGTGGTCGGGCAGGTAAGTGAAGGACGTGGCATCCTCCGTGATTCGATATCCGACCGTCGGTCCAGGATGGCATACCAGGTCCGCCGTCATCTCCAGGCCTCCGATCTCGAAGCTTCCCAGCGGCACGCTGTGTAGCGTCAACCGGCAAGGAAGGTCGCGAAGTCGCACCGGGAAGAGGGGCGGTGAGAGATACCTGGCCAGGCGCTCACGCAGGTCGAGGGTGGTCGATGCCGGTCCCCAGATGTGAACCTCCAGATCGGGCTCATAGAGGGGATCGAAGAAACCGAGTCCCTGGATGTGGTCCATGTGCAGGTGCGTCAAGAGAATATCTATCCGTGGCACCTTTGGTTCCAAGTTGGCGCCGAGACGTCGGATGCCGGTCCCAGCATCGAGAACCAGCAGCGCCCCACCAGCCCCTCGCACCTCGACGCAGGCGGTGTTTCCGCCATAGCGCACGGTCTCCGGCCCGGCGTTCGGCAGTGAGCCACGGGTGCCCCACAGCGTCACATTCACTTGTCGTGGGCTTCCCAGAAGATGGCCACTGCGCCTAAGTGTCGTCCTCCCTGCCCCTCCACCGGGAACGCCGTGACCTCGATCTTCCTCCAGGCGCCGTCGAGCCCTCTGATTCTCATCCGCCGGTGGGCCGGCCTGCGCTCCGTGAGGGCGATGTTCACAGGCAGATCATTGGCCTCTAGGGGTGAGCCATCCTCGGCCGTTGTCTGGAACATGGCGGCCAGCTCCGCACCCGGCATTTCCCCCGCCTCATCGAACCTTCGGCCCAGGACCGATTCGGCAGGCTCGTTGTAGAACAGCAAGTCCCCGTTTTCAGCCATGAGCCAAATCGGCATCGCAAGATAGCTCGCGCACTGGCGCAAGAGGATGAGCTCTATCGGCATCTGAGGCATCGCCGCACCTAACTAGCCATCGAACGGGCTTTGACGGATCTCAAGGCAGGAGCTGGTCTTCACAGTTGCGTAGCCGCCGGCTAAGTACCGGGAGAATCGCCAGCGCCACCTCGATGTTGCTCCTGACAACACCCAAGAAGTCCCACCGTGTCAGGACAAGACACTCGCAATCGCCGGCAGCTCGTACGCCTGTGGCACGCGGAAAGCCGTCGAGCAGGGCCATCTCGCCGAAGAAGTCTCCCTGGTTCAGTGTGCCCACCACACGCTCCCCCTCTTGCCCCAGGCCCTTCACCGCTTCCGCTTGTCCGTCGCAGACGACGAAAAACGCCACAGCCTCATCGCCCTCTTTCACAAGCAGCTCCCCCGGGGCGAACCGGCGTACGGTCGCGGCGCGAGCGAGGGCATCCAGAGAATCTCGCTCCAGCGCGGAGAAGATGGAGGACTTGGCCAATGCTTCCTTAGCGTCCATGATCGTCTCCCCCTATCGGCGTCTACCACACCACCTCAAACACGCGGTGCGGGCCAGAGTCTCCCGTTGGGAGCAAGCCCAATGGTGCGCGAAACTGGGTTGGTTGTCAATGCGGCGGGCGGCTGGTACGCCAAGAGGCGCCAGCTGCGGTAGCCGCGATTGTGCGCCTGGGCGGGGCGGGGGTCAACGGGGGCGCCGACGGAGCTGCGTACTAGAAAGTTACTGTGATGGACGTGCCGTTGCTATCACCATTGGCGTCGTGGTTATGGGCGGGCTGGTAGTCCAGCCCGTTGTAGGTGATGCCGGTGACCCTGAACGTCACGCTGCCAGGTACGCTGATTGGGCCGGTTTGAACGGTGCAAGAGGAAGTAGCGTCCGTGGTACAAGACGAGGAGCCGGAGGCATCGGTCCACTGGCCGCTGAATGATGCGCCTTCGATGGGACTGTGGGCGGAGTCGTGGACGTAGACCTCCACTGAGACTTTGACCTTCGCTCCTTGTCCAAGTTGTTCGACGCGAGTGACGAGATTGCCGACGTGTACGTCACTCGGGGCTGGAGCAATGTTGGGAGTAGGAGTCGGAGCAACGGTTGGAGCAGGCGTTGGAGCAACGGTTGGAGCAGGCGTTGGAGCAAC
>JADFRV010000186.1 GCA_022561095.1 Chloroflexota bacterium
AAAGTAGCTGTGAATCCGATGGGCGAAAGGGCCGTCCCCGCTGCCTGAGGTCATCCGTGGCTAACGACAACACTTACGAAGGCGAACTGGACGGCGCCGGCCTCTCCCTGGCCATCGTCGTCTCCCGCTTCAACGATTCCATCACCGGCAAGCTTCTGGCGGGGGCGTTTGATGCGCTCCAGCGCTACGGCGTCGGCGAGCATGACGTCTTCTGGGTGCCCGGCTCCTTCGAGATCCCCGTCGTCGCCAAGAGGCTGGCCGCCAGCGGCCGTTACCACGCCATCGTCTGCCTGGGCGCCGTCATCCGCCACGAGACCGCCCACTTCGAGTACGTGGCCGGGCAGGCGGCGGAGGGGATCCAGCGGGCGGCCCTGGACACCGGCGTGCCCTGCCTGTTCGGCGTCCTCACCTGCGAGAGCGAGGAGCAGGCGCTGGAGCGCGCCGGCGGCCAGCACGGCAACAAGGGGTTCGAGGCGGTAGAGGCGGCGATTCGCGTCGCAAACCTGCTGCGCGGATTGCGGGCGGACTGATCACGGCTTGCCCCGTTGAAGAAGCGGTCAGGTTTTACCGCTCGCCAGAAAGGAGCAGGGGAGGAAGATGGGAGCGTTCAGCACCGAGATTCGAATAAACGCGCCCAAGGAGAAGGTCTGGGGGGTACTCGCAGACCTGGGCGGAATCTACAAGTGGAACCCCGGCGTGTCCCACTCGCGCTCTACCTCAGAAGCCAGCGGGGGCGAGGGGGCGACCAGACACTGCGACCTCGCCAACCCCAAAGGCTATCTGGAGGAACGCGCCTTCGATTGGCAGGAGGGCGAGGGCTTCAAGATCGACATCTACGAGAGCAGCTTCCCGTTTGAGAGGAACGTCGTCGAGTTCAGCGTGAGGGCGGACGGGGACGGCACCATCGTAAGCGTGTCCCCGGACTACCAGTTGAAGTTCGGCCCTATCGGTGCGTTGATTGATCGACTGATGCTCGGGCGGCAGTTAAGGAAGGGGATGGACGAACTGCTGGCCGGACTGAAATACCACGTTGAGACCGGCGAGCTGGTGGGCGACGCGGTTCCCGGATCGACGACCAGCTGATCTGGTCGCCCGCTACCGCGTTAGCTGCTTCAGGTACTCCCGCTTGACGGCCACCGGGCGGAACCCCAGCGCCGCGTACATCCGCCTCGGCGTGTCTTTCGGGTCGGCGCCGATCACGACCGGCTCGGCGCCTTCCCTCCGCACTTCAGCTACACAGTGGTGGATCAGCGCCGTCGCCAAACCGCGGTGGCGGAAGTCGGGGTGAGTGAACAGGTCCTCCACCATGCCGACGCCGTCTACTCCTATCCAGGAGGAGAGGTACGCCCGTGGCTCGCCGTCTACGCAGGCCAGCCAGTGACGCACCGGCGGCGTCTTCAGCCGCCTCTACCGCATCATCGCCTCAGCGGTCTTCTCGTCGTATCCGCGCCTTCCCGGCATCCTCTCCTTGTACTCTCGCCAGTCTAGGTCGTGCAGGGCGGTGTACGCCTGCCATCCGGCGTCGTCGGTCAGCGGCCGTATCTCATGCCGCTTGGGCTGGCCCTGGAGTTCGCCCTCCAGAAGCATCACCAGCTCCTCGCTGCCCTGGTAGCCCTCCAGTGTTAGTCGCGCCTCCAGCGCCGGCGGCGTCGTGAACTCCGCGCGGAACTGGCGGTGGTCGAACCCCGCGAACTCGCGCTCCACTCGCTCCAGCAGCCGGCCGATCGCCTCCGGTGTCGAGGCCGTGATCCCCGACACGTGGTTGGCGTCCCAGATGTCCGGTATCTCACGGTTGCGGACGAACGTTGCGCCATCCGCCTCGAACCGTTCGTTGCCCAGGGCTGAGAACGCCTCGGATACTGTGAGGGCGCCGCGGGCGGCGTCGGTCACCGCCGCCTACGCCCGCTCTAGCTCGAAGAACACGTAGTCTAGGTCGCCGGGCGAGCGTCCCAGCGAGGTCAGGGCCATCGCTGTCTCCGCCCGATGGTGTGTCCCGTGGTTCACCACCGTGAGCATGCCCTTCCAGAGCACCATCTCGCGGCGGGTGCCCTGGCTGTCCCTGTATAGGGGACTGCCCGGCTTAGCCCTTGCTCGTTCAGAGACTCCACGAACCGTCTCAGCTCGTCGTGCGACATCTCGTACGACCGCCGGATATCGTCGAGGCTCGGATCTCCTCCCAGCAGCGCCAGCGCCTCCGACCTCTCGCCGCTCCATCGCCCCAGCCAGATGATCTGTGCTCCTACCGTGTGCGCCAGGTTCCCGCGTATGCTGTCGAAGCTCGCGCCCTGGCTCCGTTTGAGCTCCTCCTCACTTAACTCTGATGAAGCGTCCAGTATGTGGTTGTTCGCCCACTCGTTGTACCCGTACAGCGCCCGTATCTGCTCCAGCGCGCTCACTCGAACCTCGCTTCTAGAGCGCCTTGTACCACTCCGCGATCGCCTCCCCTATCGCCTGGGGCTGGTCCTCCTGAACGAAGTGGGACCCCGCGCCGATGTCCAGCGTCTTCAGGTTGCGCATGTTCTGCCGGCACCACTCCAGCAGCGGCCCCCGCATGAGCGCCCCCGGCTGCGCGTACAGCAGCAGCTTCTGCAGGTCAGACTTCCCGAACCATTCACTGTAGGCCTGCGCTATCTCTGCCACGTCCGCCGGCTCCCCATCGATGGGGAGCTCGCTGGGCCAGCGCCACACCGGCTTGCGGCTCGGCGGGTCCAGGTACGGCTCCCGGTAGCGGTTCATCTCTTCGTCCGTGAGCTTGCGGAGGATCGACACCGGCAGCACCGCCTCCACGAACATGTTCTGGTTGATGAGCATGTTCTCGCCTACCTCCGGCGTCCGAAACGCCTGGAACATCTGCCGCGCCTCCTCCGGGAACTCGTCCCAGGTCAGCGGCCGTACGATCGCCTCCATGAACGCCAGCCCCTTCACGTTATCCTCATGCCGCCGCGCGTAGTGGAACCCCAGCGCCGACCCCCAGTCGTGGATGACGAATGTGATGTTGCGCAGCCCCAGCGCCTCGATGAACCCTTCGACGTATTTCGAGTGGTCCACGAACCGGTAGTCGATGTCCGGCTTGTCAGACTTCCCCATGCCGATCAGGTCCAGGGCGATGCACCTCGCCAGCGGCGACACGTGAGGGATCACGTTCCGCCACAGGTAGGACGAGGTCGGGTTGCCGTGCAGGAACAGCACCGGGTCGCCGGCGCCCTCCTCCACGTAGTGCATCTTCGACCCCTGCACCTCCTGGAACTTCGACTCGTACGGGAACGCCGCCGAGATCTCCTGCTGCGTTGTCATGATTGCTACTCCTCCCTAGTGCTTGTCATGCTACCTACTTCCTCTCGCCGTAGTCGCCGAAGGGCGCGTCGCGGCGGCGCACCGCCTCCCGGAACCCCTCCTTCATCGCCAGGTCCCGCCAGGCGATCCCCTCCGGCGTGTGGCGCGCCGCCCCATCGAACAGCGTGCCGATGAGCTGGTTCGTACGCAGCCCCATGTTCTCGTACGCCTGGTTCACCAGCAGCTTGCTCATGACTAGCTGGTTGGTCGGGATCGTCGCCAGCTTGCGGGCCATATCGTCGACGACGCCGGGCAGCTCCTCGGCCGGCACGGCCTTCGAGGCCAGGCCCAGCCGCTCCGCTTCGACCCCGCTAAGCGCTTCGCCCGTAAGCATCAGCCTCTTCGCGTGCTCCAGCCCCAGGCGGTACACCCACATCGCCGTCGTCGGCTCGCCCCACACCCGCGCCGGCGGATAGCCGATCTGGGCGTCCTCCGCCATGTAGATGAGGTCGCTGCACAGCACCATGTCCGTGCCGCCGCCCACGCACCAGCCGTGCACCTGCGCGATCACCGGCTTCGGGCTCTCCCACAGCGACATGAACGCCCGCACGTTGCGCGACATGCCCAGGTAGTCGCGTACCGGGTCCCACTGGCCGGACATCGCCCGCTGTGACGCGTCTTCGGCCTTCGTGCCCCAGTCGAGATCGTAGCCGGCGCAGAACGCCCGGCCGGCGCCGCTCAGCACGATGACCCGTACGGACTGGTCATCGTTGGCGGCCGCGACGGCGTCCCGCAGGTCAGAGATGAGCTGCGCGTTGATGGCGTTCAGCCGCTCCGGCCGGTTCAGGGTTATGCGGGCGATGCCACCGTCTGCGCTGTAGGCGATTGTCTCAAACGCCATTCGGCTAGCTCCCGTACAGCCGCTCTCGCAGCTCCGCCACCACGTTCGTGCCGTCCAGCCGCAGGTGTCGGGTGTTGAACCGGTCGCTGTGAACGGAGACGACGAGCTTAGCGGGGTCCGTGTCGACCGGCAGCGGCAGCCCGGCGACGCCGAAGGCGTCGGTCTTCGCCTCCGCCAGCACCGCCCCCCGCTCCCCAATCACCCGCACCTCGGCACCCTCTACGGGCGGCTTCTCGCCATGGATGTC
>JADFRV010000187.1 GCA_022561095.1 Chloroflexota bacterium
TAGATGCTGTTCAACGGGTCTGGAGCGTCGCTCATCTCAACGTCCCCAAAGCTCGCCTCGGACAGCATGCGCCGCGCCACCTGTTCGCCCCACACAGTGCCCAGCCCGGCCCCGTCGTGGGCCAGCGAGACCGTCATGCAGTGCATGACGCTGATCCCGTAGAGGAACGGCGCTGTCGGGTTGCCGACGTTCTCCTCCACGTTGCTGGAGGCCTTGATATCGATCATCAGGAACGTGCCGTCCGGGGCCAGCGCCTCGCTCACCCGCCGCAAGACCGCCGTGGGGTCCACCTGGTCGTGGATGGCGTCGAAGGCCGTGATGAGGTCGAACTTCGGCTCCGAAGGAATCTCCGTGACATCGAGAACCTCGAAGCGTGCGTTCGACAACCCCATCTCTTTCGCCTCCGCATTGCCCTTAGCGATGGCGTCCTCGGCGATGTCGTATCCGACGAACGTAGAGTCAGGATACTCCCGCGCCATGATATTTGCGCAGTGGCCGGTGCCGCAGCCGATATCGGCGACGCGGATGCCCTTCTGGAGCCGCTCCTGGAGGCCTCTGGCCGCAGGCAGGTAGCCGCTGACGAGGAGCGCGTCGTAGCGGCGGCGGCCCGCGGCGTCCATGACGTCGGTGAACTCCGGCCGGTACTCGGAGTAGGGCACGCCGCCGCCGTTCTCGAACGCATCTGCGACCTTGTGGACATGCTTGCCCAGGTGGGCGACCATCTGACTCATGGACGCCAGATTGAGCCCGTGGTCGCCCGTCAGGCAGAAGGCGTGCTCGGGCGGCAGGGAGTAGGTGCGCGAGGCCGCATCGTATTCGAAGATGCCGCCCGTGGTCAGGGCGCCCAGCCACTCGCGCACGTAGCGCTCGTTCAGGCCGGCCCGTTCCGCGATCTCCCGGCTGGTGCCCGGCCCCTTCGCCGCCGCGTCGAACAGCCCGGTCTTGTAGCCGAGGTCCACCATAAAGCTGAGCATGCCGCCGGTGTAGAGCCCCATCAGCTGCCCCGCGAACTCTCGAAGTCGCTGCCCATCGATCTGCTGCTGCATGACTACCTCCTTCTTACTGGGAAGACCTGCGTTAGAGTACAGCCCCCGCGGCGGCTGCGCTGTGACGGGAGTCACTGGTCACGCAGGTCATCTTACACGGAATACCTGGCTCGAATCTCTTGAACGTGGGCCGAAGTGAGGAACGTCTCCCTGAGCGACTCGTCTTCCAGCCCCACGGCCACGCCATCGATGACCGATAGCGCGTCCCGATAGGCCTGGCGGGCGTCCTCCGGCTGGCCTTGCGCCTGCCGCAGGTCGCCCAGGGCGACGTAGGTCTTCCAGAGCTGCGGCGGGTTGCCGATCTCCTGGGCGATCTCCAGCGCGGTGGCGAGCTCCTTCTCCGACTCCGCCAGCTTTCCCTGGGCCAGCAACGCTTGCCCCCGCAATCGGCGGCCCTTGACGATGTTCTTGGGGCGGTCCGTGGACTCCGCCAGCTCGATGCACTCGTCGGCGTAGGACAGCGCCTTGTCGTAGTCGCCCCGGGCCAGCCACAGCTCGCCGTAGCTGTGGAACAGGCGCTGGGAGTAGAGCCAGAGCGCGAAGCGTTCCGGCGGCGCCGGGTTACGTACCACCCGTTCAACCCTCTGGAACTGCTCTTCAGCCTCGTCCAGGTGGCCCAGGGCCAGCATGCTATCGCCTAGATTGAGCCTGGCCATAGCTCCCAGGTGAAAGTCGGGCGTGATAATGTCGACAGCTGCTTGCACCCCCTGCTCATTCCAATCCCTCGCCCGCCGGTGGTCCTGGAGTTCGCCGTATATCCACCCCATCGTGTTCAAGGCCCGCGCCCGAAACTGCACCTCGCCGATGCGGTCGCAGATTGGCACGACATCCTGAAGTATCCTCAGAGCCTGCTGGTACTCCCCCTTGCCCCCGCGGGCGAGTGCCTCTGTCCATCTGATCTGGAGTAGCGTGACTGCTCGGTGGCTTTCTTCGGCGGCGACGCGCCACCGGTCCAGGTGCTCCAGCGCTTCGCCGAATCGACCGCCCCAGTTGTGCAGCAGAGCGCCCTCCATGCCCCACCACGCTAGCGCGGATCTAGAATCAACCTTCGGTGCCAGTTCCCGCGCTACCCGAGTCAGAGGCTCTGCCTCGTCCGCGCGGCCCAACGCGGCCACTCTCAAGAACACGAGCGAGGTAGTGGCAAACAGGCGAACGCCATCTAAGTCCTCGCCCGCCACGGCCAGGGCGCCCATCAGCGTCTCGTCCGCGTTTTCGAAATCGTGGTTCCAGGCCTCGCACAGGCCCCGATAGGCGAGGGCCATCCCCTCCAGGTACCTTTCGCCCAGGTGTCGCGCGGAAGCGAGCATCCGATCGAAGTCAGCGATAGCGTTCGGAAAGTCACCGATGGTGATGTTCAGCAAGCCCCGGCTCTGAGCCACGGAAGCAGCCGTGGCTAAGGCCGGGTCGCCCAGCCGCTCGCACACCTCCAGGGCGCGGGCGTAGTAGTCCAGCGCGTCCTGGTTGGCGTAGGCGGCCGCCGTCTTGTCGCCGGCCTTCACCAGGTAGTCCAGCGCCTTCTCCCACTCCTGTCCCTCGTAGTAGTGGTGGGCCAGCGCCTCGTACTGCTCCGGCAGCCGGTCGGCGTACAACTCCTCGATCGCCGCCGCCACTATGCGGTGCAGCGCCTTCCGTCGTTCCAGCAACAACGTGGAGTAGGCCACGTCGTGCGTGAGGGCGTGCTTGAACATGTAGGACAGCTCGGGGAAGTACGTCTTCTCGTAGATCAGCTCCAGCGCCTTCAGCTCACCAAGCAGGTCGTCCAGCTTCGCCTCAATGTCGGAGATGCGCTCCAGCAGCCGCACCGTGAACTCGCGGCCGATGACAGAGGCGAGCTGGATCGCCTCCTTAGCCCGGCGCTCCAGCCGGTCGATACGGCTGAGGATCACCTCCTGTATCGTGTCGGGGACGCGGACCTGTTCGGCGGGCTGTTCCAGGGAGTAGCCGCCGTTGCTCTTGCGCAGGACGCCCGCCTCCACCAGGGACTTGGTGACCTCCTCGATGTAGAACGGGTTGCCCTCCGCCTTGGTGGTGATGAGCTCTTCGAGCTGCCGGGGCAGCGTGGCCACCTGGAGCACCCGCTCGGCCATGGCGGCGCTCTCCTCCGGCGGCAGGTGGCCAAGGGCCAGGCGGCTGTAGTAGGTGCGCTCGCCCAGGGAGTGGGCGTAGCCGGGACGGTAGCTGAGGACCAGCAGCACCGGCGCCGAGGCGACGACGTCCACCAGGGCGGCCAGCGCCTCCTCCGACTTCTCGTCGATCCAGTGCAGGTCCTCCACGACCATCACCAGGGGCCGCCGCCGGCTCTCCTGGAGGAGCAGCGCCCGCAGGCCGTCGAAGATGCCGGCCCGCCGCTCCATGGGGTCCATGGCGGTGACGGCTGCGTCTCCCGGGTCGACGTTGAGCAGGTACTTGAGGTAGGGGACGGTGGCCCGCGCCGCCTCGTCCCAGCCGGCGGTGCCCTCGTCAACCTTGCCGATGATGGCGGCGTCGTTGTCGCCCTCCTCCACGCCGAAGTCGCGCTTCAGGATGTCGATGGCGGGCAGGTAGGGGATGTTCTTGCCGTAGGAGCTGCAGTGGCCCTCCAGCCAGGTGACGCCCTCGTCCAGGGTAGAGCGGCGGAACTCCAGCAGCAGACGGGACTTGCCGATGCCCGCCTCGCCCGAGACGAACACCACCTGGCCCTGGCCCCGCTTCGCCTGCTCCAGGTAGCCCCTGAGCACCGTCAGCTCCTGGTCGCGGCCAACGAAGGGGGTGAGGCCCCGCTCCGCCGCCGCCTCGAAGCGGGTGCGCACCGCCGTCTCCCGCACCACCCGGTAGGCCACCACCGGCTCCGCCTTCCCCTTCACCGTCAGCGCCCCCAGAGGCTCGCACTCGAAGTAGTCCTGCACCGCCCGATAGGTGTCCTCGCTGAGGTAGACGGTGCCCGGGTCAGCCAGCTCCTCCATGCGGGCGGCCAGGTTCACGGTGTCGCCCAGTGCCGTGTAGTCCATGTCCAGGTTGTCGGAGATCTTGCCGACTACTACCGGGCCGGTGTTGAGCCCCACCCGGAAGCGGCACTCGATGGGGTGGCGCTGCTTGATCTCGGTGGCGTAATCGTCCAGGGCCTTCTGCATCTCCAGGGCGGCGGCCACGGCGCGGCGGGCGGCGTCCTCGTGGGCGATGGGGGCGCCGAACAACGCCATGACGCCGTCGCCCCGGAACTGGGTGATCGTGCCCTCGTAGCGGTGGACGGCGTCCATCATCCGGCCCAGGCAGCCCTGCATCAGGTCGTACACCTCCTCCTCGTCCAGCCGCTCGGAGATGGGGGTGAAGCCGATGGCGTCGGCGAAGAGGGCGGTGACGGTGCGGCGCTCGCCCTCCAGGGCGGCGCG
>JADFRV010000034.1 GCA_022561095.1 Chloroflexota bacterium
GTTTAGAGGCCTGAGCTATGTCTTTCGGATGTGCGGGAAGTGTGCGGCTCACATCATCACCCGCAGGGGATTAGCCGGGCTGATGGATCAGGTCATCCTGTAACGGTTTGATGAGGCAAACTGTTTATCTTATGAGGGACACTTGCAGAATGTGTCAGATATGGACAAGCAGCTTACAGTCATCTTAGCTGACCGGCGGCCCCTCATGAGAGAGGCTTTTCGCGTCAACTTCGACAAGGTGGACCGGCTGCGTCTGGTGGCCGAAGTTGGCACCGTCGAGGAGGCCGAAGCAGCGGTTCTGATGCTCCGCGCTGGGCTACTCATCCTTCAGAGCGACCTGCTGTCTGGCGGCCAAGTCGAGACGCTTTACCGCTTGAAGAGCTGGTGCCCTGATACCGCCATCATCATCATGGGAATTAGCGGCGTCAGCACTGGAGAGCTCGCAGAGGTCGCCTACCTAGGTCATCGCTGGTTGCCTGACCATGCCACGGCCGAGGACATGATGGCGGCGGTCCTGGATGACGCGCGGGACGGTACGGGCCCGCCCAACGGACCCGCATACCCTCCTGGGGGGGTGCCGATCTCGGCTGGAGAGCAACCGCTAACCTCTCGAGAGACGGAGGTACTACGTCTGACGGCAGCGGGCCTCAGCAACCAGAAGATCGCCGACCAGCTCGTAATATCCAGGTACACGGTTCGAAATCACATGAGGAACATCTTCGCCAAGTTGAAGGTGAAGAATCGAACCGCTGCCAGCGCCTTCATCCACGCCACATTGTTCGAGAGGGCCTTGACGCCGGTGACCGCCCCCAATCATCCGGCTCCTTCGCAAGCGGCAAAAGGTTCTCGGCTGTTCCCCCGCATCCAGCACCTCCTTCAGAGGCGCAGCGCCTAGGCGGGCTAGTACTTTCGGCCCATAAGATTGGGTCATTCGCCGCATAGATTCCTTCGGGCAATACCCTTATGCTCTGTCATGGAATATTGACTTATACGTATTATTATTCGCGCATCGGTATCGGAAAAACGAAGGGAGCATGTCAATGTGGCGGTGGATTATGAGTCGGCGGCGTGGCTGGCGGCAGCGACGGGACTATTGGTCGAGAACCTCTCGGAGTTCTGACGCTAATCACCGGACAGGCGGTTGGCTGGCTGTTGCGGCCAGCGCTCTCGTGATTTCGTTCGTTGCCAGCGCCCTCTGGCTGGCCGGTGGGTTCGGCGGCGGGCCGGCTGAGCAGGCCGTTTCGGCCGTGGTGCGGGTCGTGCCCGCCAATGATGCAGTCGCGGCCTCTAGCGACTTGCCCAGCAGCGTCACGCTGGAGCAGTGGCAGCCAGTGGGCGTAGGCAGCCCGCAGTGGATTACGGGTGCCCTAAACGTGGGTAAATCCGACTACGCCGAAGGAGAGGTCGTCCCGTTTCAGCTGACCATCCCAGCGAACATCGCCGCTGGAACGTACGATTTCACTGTGTGTCGGGACTATCACCTTGGGTCTCAGTTCGGATACCTCTTTCTTGACGACTTCGACACCGACAAAGCAGCGGTCCCCGGAGGGTCAATCTCCGATACGAACAGTCCGTTCGACGGTGTGAACGCCACTATCGATTCATTTAATGAGACCAATCTACAGGGGAGCTGCAACAACGCCGAGGAAGCGGCGACAACAGTCACAATTACTACCAAGACCGTAGACCCGAATGGCCCAGCCTACGTCCTCTGGGGCGGCCACCTGGCTGAGCCTAACGATCCCGGGGTAGGCCCAGGGAACGGGGCGTCATCTTGGTCTGGGGCGAGCCTGCACATGACGCTACAGACGCCCAGTAAGGATGTCCAGATAATGACCGCGGCGATTGAGCCGGTCTCCACGCCTACACCGACGGCGACATCGACTAGCACGCCGACGCCGACCGCAACGTCGACAAGCACACCGACGCCGACGGCGACCTCCACCAGCACGCCGACGCCGACGGCGACATCGACCAGCACGCCTACACCGACGGCGACGTCGACCAGCACGCCTACACCGACGGCGACGTCGACCAGCACGCCTACACCGACGGCGACCTCGACGAGCACGCCTACACCGACGGCGACCTCGACGAGCACGCCTACACCGACGGCGACATCGACGAGCACGCCGACACCGACGGCGACGT
The DNA here is from genome assembly GCA_022561095.1 of Chloroflexota bacterium. Taxonomy (GTDB): domain Bacteria; phylum Chloroflexota; class Dehalococcoidia; order SM23-28-2; family RBG-16-64-32; genus JADFNQ01. Next base: position 2,152 of record JADFRV010000034.1, read on the forward strand.
CGACGAGCACGCCTACGCCGACGGCGACATCGACGAGCACGCCGACGCCAACAGCAACGTCGACAAGCACGCCGACACCGACGGCGACATCGACGAGCACACCGACACCGACGGCGACGTCGACGAGCACACCGACACCGACCGCGACGTCGACCAGCACGCCTACACCGACGGCGACGGCTGTGCCCGCGGCTGTGCTGCCGGCAGTCTTACCTCCGACAGGCGGCTTGGCTGCGCTGGCTGAAGACGGTTTCCCCCTGATCCTGCTGGCCCTCATCGGCATGGCCCTGATCGGCGGCAGCGGCTGGGTCATCTGGCGCGACCGCCGCTTGAACAGCCGAGGCGGCAGCGGCTCCTAGTACTATAGGCTGGCAATTGGACCGGCCGGGGTGTGTGTTCGCCCCGGCCGGTCTTTACGGTTGTGAAAATAGTTTGAGATTGTTGCGGCGTGCCCTTCAATAGGACATAATCGCCTTGACAACTACACCTTTGTTTCTGGATACTTTAAACGTATCGACAGAGCCGCATCTGTCGATGCTTTGACGCTCTTGGGTCTCATCGCCGCACCCCCGCGAGCAATCACTCAGACTCGAGAGCGTCCTTCTATTGCGCTCACGCCGAGCGTGGTTCTGTAACTGATTTCTCCTATCCGCCATCTCTATATTAGAGGGCGGTACAGTGGAGTCTTACCCAGATCTTGTACGGGAAATGCGGACTGCCAAGCGCTTCGCTTATGCGGTCTTCGCGGCCTTTGTATTTGCGGCGCTCCCTCTCTATATCTTCATCTTTCGCCTCTCAGCCTTGGAGCTCAGCGTCGCCCTCGGTCCCGTCTTCCTGACTGTCGCAGCCATTGAGATGTTCTCCCGCTGGGAGTACCGCATGCGCAGACGGCACGCCTATCCACACTTGCTCGGCTACCGGCTCGCGGCCATTCACCAATTCGCTCAGGCTTGCCATGAGGCGGTAGGCCTGCTGGCGCAGTTCCTCTGCCCGCAGGCTGTTGTTGTCGCCTGGTTGGAGGAGGACGGACAGGAGCTGCAGCCTGTAGCCGCATACGGGATGCCAGAAGGCTGGTTGCCTACGGCCCCCAGGATCACTCTCGCCGCTCGTTCCATGAAGGAGGCGGTCGACCATGGCCGCGTGCTGACCAAGCCCTCAGCGGTGGGCGATCCCTGGTTCGCCGCCGCCCATCCCGGTGCGTGCGTTGTCTACGTACCTCTCCGGTCTCAGGACCGGCCCAAGGGACTGCTGGCGATCGCCACCTCTGATAGCAACCATATCACTAAGGACCACAGGCTCCTCTCGTCTCTCGGTATGGTGCTGGCGCTCGCCCTAGACAACTGCCGCCTCTACGAGGGTGAGCGCGCGAGCGCGCGCCGCCTGCAAGAGCTGAATCGCATGAAGAGCGACTTCCTCATCACCGTCTCCCATGAGCTGCGCACCCCTCTTACGTCCGTGCGCATGGCGGCGGAGATGCTGCTGGAGGAGGAGGAGAAGCGGGACTCCGGAGGCATCAGAGCTCGTCTCGCGCGTAGCATCGCCAAAGGGGCGAACCGGCTCACGGCGCTGGTCGCAGATCTGGTGGACGTCTCCCGCGAGGATGAGTTCGCTCCCAGACTGGAGCTGGAGCCTCTGCCGGCGCAGGAGATGGTCTCCGGCGCTGTCGCCCTCATGAACCCCCTGCTCGCCGCCAAGCGGCAGACGCTCTCGGTCGAGATCGCGGACCCGGCGCCGACCGTGCTGGTGGACAGGCGTCGCTTCGAGCAGGTCGTCCTGAACCTGCTCTCTAATGCCCACCGTCACACCCCCGTCGGCGGCCGCCTCGATGTACGCATCTCAAGCAGGAACAATGAAGCGATCATCGCCGTCACGGACTCGGGCCCCGGCGTCGTCGAGGAGGAGCGCGAGCTCATATTCGAGCCGTTCTTCCGCGGCGATAGCTCCGGCATGGGGTTGGGGCTGGCCATCGCCAAGTCTGTGGTTGAGCTGCACAACGGCCGTATCTGGGTGGAGAACAACCCGGAGGGCAGGGGCAGCACCTTCTTTGTCGCCCTGCCCAGGCATGTGGTGAAGACCCCCGCCGTACCCGCTTCCACCACCGCCTGAGCGACGCGGGCTTCAGCGCTGCATCCGCTATAATTGGCCCATGCGGCTGCTCCGTCTCCGGCTGTTCGATTACCGCAATTTCCATCGCCTGGACTTCTCGCCGGGGCCCGGCGCCAGCGTGCTCGTCGGCGCCAACGCCCAGGGGAAGACCAACCTCTTGGAGTCCGCGTACCTGCTGGCCACCATGAAGGAGCTCCGCGTCGAGACTGAGGCGCAAATCATCCGCTGGCAGGTGGTTGATGACGCGATCCCGGTCGCCCGCGTCGTCGGCGAGGCCGAGACCGCGGGCGGCGGCCTTAAGCTGGAGGTGGCTGTCGTCGGCCGGCAGGGCAGCAACGGGCTCGTCGCCAGCAAGACCGTCAAGGTCAACGGCGTTCCCAAGCGGCTGTCCGATGCGGTCGGGCGCCTGACCGCCGTGATGTTCACCGCCGCCGACATCGACCTGATCACTGGGGCGCCGTCGTCGCGGCGGCGCTATATCGACATAACGCTATCGCAGGTGGACCGTGGCTACGTCTCCGCCCGCTCCCGCCTGGAGCGTGTCATCGCCCAGCGAAACCACCTCCTCAAGCGCATCCGCGAAGGGCTCGCCCGAAAGGACGAGCTCGCCTTCTGGGACGCCGAGCTCGCCCGCGACGGCGGCTATCTGTTCGCCGTCCGCGCCGTCGCCCTCTCCGAGCTGGCCCTCCTCGCCGCTGAGGCTCACGCCTCACTCGCTCCCACCGAGGAGCTGCGGCTGGAGTACCGGCCGCGGCTGGAGGGGCGGGCGCCGGATAGCCTCTCCGATGCTGCCGCTGCCGCGGAGGCGTACGGAGAGGCGTTGCGGCGCGGCATATCCCGCGACGTGGCCGCCGGCATGACCCTTCAGGGCCCGCACCGCGATGATATCGCCTTCTTCCTGGACGGTATGTCCGCCTCCGGCTTCGCCTCTCGCGCCCAGCAGCGCACCATCGCCCTCGCTCTCCGCCTGGCCGAGGCGCGGCTCCTGCACTCGCGACGAAGCGAGCCGCCCCTGCTGCTCCTGGACGACATCCTGTCCGAGATGGACGCCGGCCGCGCCCGCTCCGTCATCGAGGCCGTCTCCGGCTACGACCAACTGCTCGTCACCGCCACGGACGTCGACCGCTTTCCGCGGCAGTTCCTGGACCGCGCCGTCGTCTTCTCAGTGGATGCGGGTGCAATAGCGCCGCTCTCGGCGCGGGCGGTGGCTAGCCGCGGAACAGCGGAGAGCTGAGGCCCTTCGGCACGGCCACCCAGAGCGCCGAGGGCGCGATCTCCACCCGCGTCGGGGATCGCTCATAGGCGTCGCCGTCGAGCTGCACAGGCAGCGGCTCCTTCCAGGCCAGCTCCAGCCGCCGCGCTTTTCGATACAGCACCTTATTCGACCGCAGATGGCGTCGTAACAGCGTCCTCAGGGCGTGCAGGATGATGTCCACCGTGCCCTTCCCCTGGTACACGCACACGTCCAGCAGACCGTCGTTCGCCACCGCCTCGCCGGTGATCTCCACCAGGCCGGCGTAGTTGCGGGTGTTCCCCGCCACCAGCATCAACACGTCCGCAGTCTGCTGCTCGCCGTCGAAGCTCAGCGTGATCGCCGACGAGCGGTAGCGGAGCGTCTCCCTTAGGGCGGCGATAGCGTACATTACCGCCCCAAATCGGCTCTTCAGCCCCGCATGGACGCGCCGGCCGATAGCCCCGTCCAGGCCGTAGCCGGCCATCAGCAGGAAGTAGCGTTCGCCCGCCCGCCCCAGGTCGATGCGGCGCCGCTCGCCCTCAACCGCCGCCCTTACCGCCTCGATAGGCTTTCTCGGAATTCCTATCTCCTTTGCCCAGATGTTGACCGTGCCGGCGCGGATCACCGCCAGCGCCGTCTCGCTACCGGCCAGGCCGTTCACCGCCTCGTTCAGCGTGCCGTCCCCGCCGACGACGAACAGCAGTGGCAGCTCCCGCTCCGCCGCTGCCGCCGCCAGCTCAGTCGCCTGCCGCGGCCCCTCCGTCCGCCGCCACTCCACCTGCCAGCCCTCCGCCTTCAGCCAGCGGTCGGCCTCGTCCAGCCGCTTGTCGGAGGGGACGTTGTGCGCCGCCGGGTTCACGATCACCAGCGTCTCCTTGCGGCTGTACTTGCTCATGGCGAGATACTATTCGACTTGTGGTAGTGACCACAAGCTGGGCAGCCGTTATCATGATCACGCCTGCCTCCCTGAGGCATCGCCTTTCCTTCTCGACGAAAGCTGGCGTTCGCGCGAGCAAGAGGAGACCGTCGACTGAGGCCGGCGGCATCACGGACAGTCGGAGCATCGTATTTGGAGGTCGCCTGAGAGTATGAGCGAGCAGATCGGGATCAAGAGGCTGGACCACGTCTGTTGGGCTGTCCATAAGCTGGAAGACACCCTGCCGCTGCTCACGGAGCTGATGGGCATGCGCGAGACAGGGCGCTGGGAGAATGAGGAGCAGGGCTTTCGCGGCGTCTCCCTGGAGCTGCCCGGCGGCACCGCCCACTTTGAGCTGCTTGAGCCCCTGGGCGAGGACAGCTACCTTCACCGGTTCCTTGAGGAGCGTGGACCGGGGCTCCACCACGTCACCTTCGAGGTTTCGGATATCGATTCGGCTGCCCAGGCAGTCCGCGACTACGGCATCGAGCCGTTCCGCGGCGTCCAGCGCGGCCACGGCTGGGCGGAGACCTACATCCACCCCAAGGACTCTGGTGGCGTTCTTTTCCAGTTCTACATCGACGAGGATCACCACCACGAGTCGGAGCCGCCCAAGTAAGGATGGCCCGCCTCGTCCAGCCCGTCGAGGGCGAGCTAAAGCTCAACGGCCTCCGCATCAACTACTTCGAGTGGAAGGGCCGCGGCCGGCGGCCGCTCGTCCTGATGCACGGCCTGCGCGACTACGCCTACTACTGGCAGGACTGCGCCAACCGTCTGCTGGACGACTTCCACGTCTACACCTTCGACCAGCGCGGCCACGGTGAGAGCGAACGCGCCCCCGGCGGCTATCTGGTGTGGGCCCTGGCCGCAGACCTCGCCGCCTTCGTAGACGCCGTGGGCCTGGAGCGATTCGACCTGGCCGGCCTCTCCCTGGGCTCGCGCTGCTCCATGGCCTACGCCCGTGACAACTGGCAGCGGCTGGGCCACCTGGTGCTGATGGACATGGGGCCGCAGATGGCCAAGGTGGGCGCACGCGGCCTCAAGGCTGACATGACCGCGAAGGCGGACGTTCCGCCCAGCTCCTTCGCCCACGAGGACGCCCTGGCGTTCTTCGGACGCCAGTGGCCCAGCCTGGACGAGCCGTCTCTGCAACGGCTGGTCCAGAACGCCCTCGTCCAGGGCGAGGACGGCCTCTACTCCAACCGCTACGACCGCCGCCTGGCCGACATCACCACCAAGGCGGCGATACCGGAGATCGACTACCTCTGGGACTCCCTGACCCGCATCCAGTGCCCTACCCTGGTGATGCGAGGCGAGCACAGCCCCATCCTGGACGACGAGATATCGGCTCGCATGGTGGAGAGCCTACCGGACGGCAGGCTCTCCGTATTCGAGGACACCGGCCACTCCCTGCCGCGCCTGCGGCCGGAGAGGTTCGCCGACGTCCTTCGAAGCTTCCTTCTCGATCGGCCGCTCTGAGGAGGGCTGGCTCGCTTAGCCCAGCAAGTACTTCAGCGCAGGCATCTTCTTCACCGTCTCGGTTTGCTCAAGGTAGGAGTCGATGCCGACGATGCGGCCGGCGCCCAGAGCTCCCAGCAAGGCGAGAATGCCGATGTAGATGATGTGCTCGTCCATGAATGGGTTGTTCTCCGGGTAGAGCACTGGGAGGTAGAACATTAGCATCAGAAGTGCGCCGAAAAACGCGCCCACCCGTGTGAACAACCCCAGGATCAACGAGAAGCCGATCAGGATCTGGCCCCAGATCACCAGCGGGTCGATGACATCGAGCGCGGTCTGGCTGGTGCCCATGTCCACGAATATGTCTTTCAGGGGGCCCCTGCTGGCGTTGACAAGGAAGCCCTCGGAAGAAAAATCCGTAATGAGCTTATCGAACCCAGACCAGATGAAAATCCATCCCATCGACAACCGCCCGGCAAGCGTCAGGAACGGTAGAACCATGTCAGAGTGCGTGAACTCGAACGTCCGCCCCAACGCTGTGACGGTGTAAGTGGTCTCCTTCATTGCGGTCGCCTCCTTTCGCTTCCGAGAGCGATGACACCCTACTATCGTCTGCTCAAAGCGACAAGTCAAGCTCCGCCGTTTTCTCCTGTGCGGGCGGCCACGCGGCAGCCTTGCAGCCCCGCGGCCGCTTAGCGGCGGGGTCTGATCGCCTCCAGCTCCGCCTCGTCACCAAGGACGATCAGCCTGTCGCCGACGGCCAGCTGGCTGCTGCCGCTGGGGCCCACCTGGATCGCCCCGGTGGCCCGCTGCACCCCAAGCACCACCGCACGGGCGGCAGATTGCATCACGTCCTCTATCGTCCTGCCGCCCAGGCCGGACTCCTCGGAGATCTCTATCTCCGCCAGGATCTGCTCCTCGTGGCGACCGCTGGCCAGCGCGTCGATGAACTCCACCATCAGCGGCTGCAACGCCGACAACGCCATTCGGCGCCCGGCGATGGCGTAAGGAGAGATCGCCCGGTCTGCGCCCGCCCGCCGCATCCTCGGTTCGCTCTCTGAGCGCCCGGCGCGAGAGACGATGTACAGGTCGGGCCGCAGCGCCTTGGCGGTGAGGACGATGAACGTGTTCCCGGCGTCGGAGTCGGAGGCGGCGAGCAGCCCGCGGGCGCGCTCGATGCCGGCCTCCCTCAACACGGCGTCGCTGGTGGCGTCTCCCTCCATCATCAGGTGGTCGCTTGCCTGAGCGCGGGCTATCGCCTCCGGGTTGGACTCCACGATGACGAAGGGGACGCCGCGGGCGCTGAACTCCCGCGCTATCTCCGTGCCCACGCGGCCGAAGCCGCAGAGGATGTAGTGGTCCTTTAGGGCCTCAATCTTCGACTTCATTCGACGCGCCCCCAGTATACTCTCCAGTTCCCCCTCCACTGCAATCTGCATCACGGCCGTGAGGACGTATAGGATGACGATGACCCCCAAGATGATGATAACGATGGTGAATGCCCGGCCTGCGCTCCCCAAGGGGTTGATCTCCCCGAACCCGGCCGTAGTCGCCGCCGTGACGGTCTGATACAGGGCATCGAGGAAGCTGAAGCCCTCGATAGCCATGTATCCGGCGACGCCTATCGCCCAAAGGATCAAGGCAGAGATACAGCCAATGCCTAACCTCTGCCAAGGGGTGAGAACTCTCACTGCAGGGGGCTACGCCGCTTGGCCGCCCAGGCGCTTGCGCTTCTGGGACACGTAGTCAACCAGGAGGTACTGTCCCAAATTCTCCGGTGTGGTGTAGAACACCCGACCCTTGTTCATCTTGGCGATCTGATTCACGAACTCTTTCAGGTAATAGTTTCGGTCCAGCATGAACGTGTTGATCACGATCCCCTTCCGAGTACACCGTCGTACCTCTTTCAGCGTCTCGCGGATCGTGATCGGGCTCGGCGGGTAGGCGAAGTAGGAGCGCCCGTGCTCCAGGTGCGCAGTCGGCTCCCCATCCGATATCATGATGATCTGGCGTGTCCCCACCTTGTGCCGGGCCAGCAGCTTCTGGGCGATCATGAACGCGTGGTGCATGTTCGTCCCCAGCACGGACTCGTCCCAGCGCACGTAGGGCAGCTCATCGGGACGTAGCTCCCGCGCGTAGGCGGAGAAGCCTAGGATGTACAGCGAGTCCTTGGGGAACTGGGTGCGGATCAGGTTCTGCAGCGCCAGCGCCACCCTCTTGGCGGCCTGGAAGCTGCCCCGCAGCGCCATGGACCATGACAGGTCCAGCATCATCACCGTCGTCGTGCTGGTGATCGTCTCGGAGCGGAACACCTCGAAGTCGTCCTTGTCCAGACGCACCGGCACCTGAGGCCCCTCGCGGAAGACCGCGTTCATGATCGTCTCGCCCAGGTTGAGGTGGAACGGGTCCCCGAACTCGTACCGTTTCGTCTCGTCCGCCCGCTCGCCGCCGGTTCCGCGCTCTGGCAGCGCGTGTTTGCCGAAGCTGGACTTCTTCAGCTGGGTGTATATCTCACCCAGCGCTTTCTCCCCGATCTTGCGCACACCCTTGGGCGTCAGCTCCCAGGCCTTCCCTTTGCGGCGGATGTAGCCCGCCTCCTCAAGTATCTCCAGGAACTCCTTTAGCTGCTTTAGGGTCTCAGCCGCCTCTTCCCCCAGCAGCTCCCGCAGCTTCTCCTCATCGATGTCCTCCAGGTCACCCCCGTACTGGGTGCGCTCCAGCTCCTTCTCCAGGTCGTCCAGATCCTGCAGGTTGTCCATCAGGCTCATCGCCTGGAGCAGGTCCAGCTCCTCGTCGCCGCGGAACGGATACTGGTTCTGGAGTTCGCGCGAAGGGTACAGGATGTCCAGGTTGATCGAAAGCTCCTGGAGCTGCCGCTGCAGGTCCAGGTCGCCCACCTTGTCCATTAGCAGGTCTTGAAGCTGCTGCCGCATCTCCGGGGGCAAGCTGTCCAGCAGCGCCTGCATGACGGACGCCTGCTGCTGCATCTCTTCGATGAGCTGTTCCAGGCTCTGGGGCGGGTTGTCCCCGAACAGGTCGCCGTACTTGTCCATGAACGCCTGGAAGTCCGGCTGGCCCCCGGCCATCTTCTCCGAGAGCATCTCGTTCAGCTCCCGGATCATCTCCTTCATGCGCGCCATCTCTTCAGGGCTCATATTAGCAATCTGGTTATAGATGTCTTTGAAGAAGGTGTCCATCATCGCCTTCTTCAGCATCTCCATCAGCTCTTGGAACTTGGTCCCTGCCTCCGGATCCATGAACTCGTAGTTCTGCAGCTCCTTCACCTGGCCGCCGACATCCTCCGGCAGGTTGTCGATCGTCTTCTTCTTCTTCTCGACGATGTCCTTCAGCATCTGCGACAGGCGCTCCTGCTCCTCCGCAGTGGGCTCCTGCTGCGAGGGCTTCATCGCCTCCTCGAACGCCTGCAGCGGGCTGTCGCCGCCCTGTAGCTGACGCTCCGCCTTCTGCAGGCGGCTGTCCAGCGTCCCCTTCTCCAGCTCTATCACCTCGTCCAGCCGCTTCTTGATGTCCTCGAACACGGAGTCGAGGTTGTAGCGGTCCAGCATCTGGCGGCGCTGCTGGCGCAGCTGCTGGAGGATATCCCGCAGCCCCTGCATCCGCTGGCCCAACGGGTTGCGCATCCCGCGCTGCAGCAGGTTGCGCAGGGCGTGCTGGAGGTCGCCGAAGTTCATCAGGTCATCGGTCAGCCCGGCCAGGATATCGTCCGGGTCCAGGGGCCCGATCTCCTGGCTGCCGTCCCATTCAGAGTAGCGGAAGCGAAAACTCATGTCGTCTCCCGTACGGCTTGGACTTCAGTCCTGCCGCTGCCGGTTCCTTCTTACCCCCTGTACTGGAAGCGGCCGGCGATCTTGTCCTTGTTCAGCCGCTTGTTCAGGTGCAACCCCTCCAGCACAAACTCTACCGCTGAAGCGATGGCCGGCCTGCTCCGGCCCGCGCCCAGCTTCTCCGCCGCCGCGTCCAACCCCTCCACCTGCTTCATCAGCTTGACGTAATCCGCCGAGGGCGTCTGATCGCCCACCTCCACCGCGTGGCCGGCCTTGAACTTGGCCACCACCGTCTCCAGCTCGGCCAGGCTGAAGTAACGGTTGAACACGGCCAGCACGGCCCCTTGGATCAGACGGTCGATGATCTGCTCCTCGCGCCCCTCCTCCACCGTCTCGAACTCCAGCTTGCCGCTGATGGCGGGCACCAGGAAGGGCAGGTCGCTAATGCGGGGTACTATCTCCTTCTCCTTCAGGCGGATCGCGCGGCGAAAGGCGTTGGCCAGTAGCGCCTCGTAGTCCGCTATAGAGGCGCGGACGGAGACCCCGGAGCGCTGGTTGATGTCCGGGCTGCGGCGGGCCAGGCGCGTCACCTCCGCCACGATCTCTTTCATGTAGGCCGGGACGTTGACGGGGTGCTCATCGTCATCCTCGAAGTGGGAGCGCTCCTGCTCCATGATGGCGATCTCCGCCTCCACGTTCTTCGGGTAGTGAGTGCGGATCTGGGCGCCGTAGCGATCCTTGAGCGGCGTGATGATGCGGCCGCGGTTGGTGTAGTCCTCCGGATTGGCGGAGGCGACTACGAAGACGTCCAGCGGCAGACGTATGCGGTAGCCGCGGATCTGCACGTCGCGCTCCTCCATGATGTTGAGCAGCCCCACCTGGATGCGCTCAGCCATATCCGGGAGCTCGTTGATGCAGAAGATGCCCCGGTTGTGCCTGGGGATCAGGCCGTAATGTATCGTCAGCTCGTCCGAGAGGTAGCGGCCCTCGGCTACCTTGATCGGGTCGACCTCGCCGATCAGGTCGGCGATGGTGATATCCGGGGTGGCCAACTTCTCCCCGTAGCGGCGCTCGCGGTCCAGCCAGGCCAGCTCCGTGTCGTCCCCCTCTTCCTCCACGAGGTCTCTACAGCGTCTGCATATCGGGTCGAACGGGTTATCGTTGATCTCACAACCCGCTATGGTCGGTATCTCTTCGTCCAGCAGCCCTGCCAGGGCGCGGATCACGCGCGACTTCGCCTGCCCGCGCTCACCCAGGAAGATGATGTCCTGTCCGGACAGGAGGGCGTTCTCCAGGTGGGGGACGACCGTCTCCTCGAAGCCGACGATGCCTGGCAGATGGTCTGACTGGCCTCTACGAATCCGTTCGATGAGGTTCTTGCGCAGCTCCTGCTTGACGGTCAGGACCTTGTAGCCGGACTCGCGAAGCTGTCCAATCGTCGTCGGCTTCTTAGTTGCCACTTTCTCCCAGCCTCCCTACATTGCTTCTTGCCAGCGGCCCCGATTCGTCTTCGGGGCCGCCGCGCTCGCTAGCCTGCCAGGAAGCGAGCTACCTCATCCCTGGCGAAACGGGGCACCTTCATGATTCGGGCACGCCCGTCCATTATAACCCCCGCCTCCCGCTTGACCATAGCACCGATCCGGCTCGCCCCGATTCCAGCCTCCGCCAGCGCCGCCAGCGCCGTCCCGCAGTCCTCCTCCGCCACGGCGATGAGCAGCGCTCCCGAGGCGAGCAGCCCCAGCGGCTCCAGCGAGGCGGCGGAGCAGATCGCCTGCGTCTCCGGCAGAACCGTGATCGCCTCCTCCTGTACCGACACCCCCAGTCCTGACGCCTCCGCCAGCTCGTAGAGAGCGGTGGCCAGGCCGCCTTCTGTTGGGTCGTGCATGGCGTGCACGGCGCCGCCGGCAGCGCGAACGGCGGCGCAGGCCGCCAGCGCCTCCGGCACCACGCTGATCCCAGGCTCGAAGATGTAGCGCCGCGCTTTCTCGATCGTCGCCTGCGGCACCCCCAACTGCTCCAGCTGGTCGCCCGCCTCGCGCGCCAGCACCGCCGTTCCCTCGATGGCGATCCCTTTGGTGAGGATGAGCGCGTCCCCCTCCCTGACGCCCGCGGGTTGCACCAGCGCCTCCCTCTCCACCTCCCCCAGCATCGCCCCCACAACGATGGGGCGGCCCAGCCCGTGAGTGATCTCCGTGTGGCCTCCCACCAGCTCGATCTCCAGACTCTCACACGCCTCCAGCAGCTGTCCGAACACCTGCGAGGCCTGCTCCTCCGACGCGCCTTCCGGCAGCAGCACCGTGGCCAGGAACCATGCTGGTCGCGCGCCCATGCAGGCCACGTCGTTAGCGTTCACGTGCACCGCGTACCAGCCGATGTGATCGCTGGCGAAGGTCACAGGGTCGCTCTTGGCAACCAGCAGCCGCTCCCCGCCGGCGTCGATCACAGCGGCGTCGCGGCCGACCCCCGGCCCCAGGAGGACCCTGGTGTCCCGGTGCTGGATCCGCGCCAGGAGCCGGGCCAGCAGTTCGTTGGGCAGCTTACCGACATCCACCTTGTCCGCATCATTGGCTGCGGCGCCGTCGCTGTCAACCGTTGGCCTACCGCCGGGCAGCAGCTATACTTGGTGTTACATTGGGCGAGAGGACAGGCCAGAGCTGTTCGGGATAGAAGACAGGCTGCTGGACGCGGCCGAATACATCTACGATGCCATCGGCTGGCCCGGCGTAATCTTCCTCATGGCCGTCGAAAGCGCGGCCATCCCCTTCCCCAGCGAGATCATCATGCCCCTGGCCGGCTGGCTGCTGATCAAGGAACGCGGCTTGGGCTTCGAAATGCTATTCCTGGCCGCCTTCTACGGCGCGCTCGGCAACACTATCGGCTCCATCGTCGCCTACTACGCCGGCGCCTGGGGCGGCCGGCCCATGCTGGAGCGCTACGGCCGCTTCGTCTTCATCACCCGGCGGGAATTGGACTGGGCTGATCGCTGGTTCCGCCGCTGGGGCGAGCCGGCGGTGTTCATCAGCCGTCTGCTGCCGGTAATCCGTACCTTCATCAGCGTGCCCGCCGGGGTGGCCCGCATGAACATTCTGCGGTTTACCGTGCTCACCTTCGCTGGCTCCTATCCCTGGTCTTTTGGGCTGGCCTGGGCCGGCTTCGCCCTGGGCGAGAACTGGGAACGCGTCAGCGATTGGCTTCGGCCGGTGGCGATACCTATCGCCGTCGCCGTCGTCCTGCTCATCGCTTTCTACCTCTACCGGCGCATCCGGGAGGTGCTCCGTGAACGGCCCACCTCCGTTCCAGGCGAAGATGAGCCCTGACGAGAATTAGCCCCGCTGGTGGTTTGGGCGTTCTAAGTTGTATGCGGCTGCAGCTTAAGGGGCGGAATCTGCGGGTAGCGGCTCCGCTCCTCGTCGGGGCGGTGATGCTCATCGTGGGCGTATTCGCCGCCTGCGGTGGAGGGGACCCCGCCGGTACGCCAACGCCATCCCCAGCGCCTACCGCTGGCCTCTCCCCCTCCCCGGAAGCGCCCACCCCTACGCCGTTGCCCCCCCTGGAGCCCTCCTCCTACCGCTTCCTCTACAGCGAGTTCGGGGTGGAAGAGGATCTAATCTGGAGCATCGATCCGTCCGATCCTTCAGACCGTGTGCAGCTTGCGGCTGTCCCTCATGCAGCCGGCTCGGGCATCACGCCCGCGCTCGCCCCGGATGGCAAAAAAATAGCCTACAACGCGATGCCCGCCGGCGGCCTCTCCTCCGCTACGGACGCCGAGACGCGCATCCTGGATCTGGAGTCCGGGGAGACGGTCGTGGTCGCGGAGGGGGTAGACCTGCGTACTGTTCCCCGCTGGTCTCCAGACGGCGGCCTGCTGTTTCTGCGGCGCAACCTGGGGGAGGACGTGACGGTCATACTGGTTGACCTGAGGGAGCCCCAAGATGATGGGGAGAAACCGCCTCCCATACGCACTGTGCTCAGGCAACACGAGAGCGATGTTCAGGCTTACACGCCGCTGGGCTTCGACCCAGACGAAGCGACGTTGTACTTCACCCAGCTCCAGGGTGGAACGGAGCTCGGCAGCTTTCTGGGCCGGTACGCCCCCGCCACAGGTGAGGCTGTGGCTACCGCCACCGCCATCGCTGAGGCGACGGCCACGGCCAGCGCTGGCACACCGGCGCCAACGCCGTCTCCTCCTCCAACGCCGCCGGCCCTCCCAGGAGATGTCTTCCTCTTCCTCAGCGACCAGATAGCCCGTGACCTCGCCCTCTCTCCAGACGCCTCCCGGGTCGCCTTCCTGGTGCAGGGCCTTCTGGAGGGCGGGTTCGTCTTCCGGGTCCACATCGCGGACATCGGTGCAAAGCAGGTCTCGCCCTTGGAAATTGTCGATGGCCTAGCGGCTGGCGATCAGCTCAGCCCCATCTGGCATCCCGATGGAGACAAGGTCAGCTTCGGACAGCTCCCCAGCGGCGCCGACCCAGGCCGCGTGGCGATCGTGTCGCTAGCTGGGGGCGAAGTGACGTTCCTGCCGCCGCCGGATCAGGGCTTCGACAAGCCCCTGAGCTGGTCCCCGGACGGAAAGTTCCTGGCGGTCAAATCCTCCTCGGGCGACTCGATCGGCAACCCTGGCCTACCGCGCCTGGTCTTCGTTTCCCCAGCGGGGCAGCGCCCGTCCGCTCCCGAGGGAGCGGAGTTCGAGCCGGTCGGATGGGTGATCAAGGAGTGATGCTGCTCCCGCTGTTCGGCCGAGGCCAGGGCAAGCTTGTGGTATACTCGCTACCGGAGGATTAAATGCTAAAACGAGTAATCAATGCAATACGTCGCAACCACGCTCTGGAGCATGCAACCATCAGCATTCTCCTCAGTCGGCACGGACCCCACGTGCGGGTAGTAGGCCGTGCGGCGCCCGACGGCTTCTACATCTACGGCGATATTCCAACCGAGAGGCTGAAGG
>JADFRV010000035.1 GCA_022561095.1 Chloroflexota bacterium
AAGTCGGCCGCCGCCTGAAACCCTACAGCGTCTCCATGTACTCGCCGATGGAGTCCAGCCGTACCTTCTCCACCGCCATCTCCGGCGCGTACACGATCTCGTCCGCCGCCCACACCAGCGTCGGCTTCCCCTCCTTGGATACGCCGATGACGCCGTTGAGCACGTTGCGGATGTTCTCGTTGATGCGTAGCGTGTTCGGCTTGAGCGGCTCGGCCAGCTTGCCGTCGCGGATGACGTAGGAGTCGCCGACCACCGTGCCCGTGAAGTCGCCCGCCCGCAGGCCGTTCACCGGGTACGTGTACCAGATGCGCCCGATGTAGATCCCGTCGCCCACCAGGCGACACATCGACTCCGTGGACTCGACCTCGCCGGGGAGGAGGATGTTCGTCGGGTGGATGCCCGGCTGGGCGTCGAAGTGGCGGCCGCCCCCGCGGGCGAACCGGAACCCGCTCCTGGGCACGAACGCCGAGGCGTTCGCCTTGGGGTCCACCCCCAGCTTCTCCTTCCCCTTCGGATCGCTCAGCAGCCGCTGCGTCTCATAGTGGTTGGAGAGCAGCCCCACCAGCTTGCCGTCCTTGATCAGCTCCGTGCGGCCCGTGGGCAGCCCCTCGCAGGTTATCCCCTTGCTCCCCACCAGCCCCGACGCGGCGCCGTCGTCGTGGATGTTGAATTTGGCCGAAGCCACCTGCTGGCCCATCTGGCCCATGAACGGCGACCCCACCGCGTAGAACATCCCCGTGCTCAGACCCGGCAGCACGATGTAGTGCATGATCTCCATCGTCGCCTGGCGACCGAACACCACCCGGTAGTCGCCGCTCGGCAACCTCACTCCACCCATGGTGGCGATAGCGGCCTGCGCCGCCTCCCGCCCCGCCTCGTCCGTGAACCCGTCCAGCCGCGTCGTCGCCGCGTAGCCGCTGCCCTTGGAGCCCTCCCGCTCCACCATCGAGGTGATGAACGACATGATCGCCGCCGACTCGTCCGTCTGCACCTCCGGCATGGCGTAGGAGGCGATCGCCATCCGCTCCTGGAGGATCGTCACGTCGCCGCTCACGATGAGCCCCAGCTCGCCCAGCTTCTCCGGCCGCTCCACCAGGTTCCCCAGCGGCTCCGACGTCTGGAACACCCGCAGCGCCCCGTTCACCACCCGCCAGCCGGCGTCCACCAGGTCGGCGTCCCGGATATCCAGCACCCTCGGGTCGTGGTAGCTCTTCAGCTTCCGCTGCTCCGCCGTGGGCCGCGCCAGCGTGTAAAACTCGGGGTCGGCCACGGCGCCCCTGCGCGCCTTCTCCAGCGCCGACTTGACGCCCTCGACGCTAATATCGGAAGTCTCCGAGCCGAAGCCGATGCGCCGCAGCTTCTCGCCGTCAGCCTTGAACACAGCCTGCACGCCGACGCCGTAGTTCTCCACCGACTTCGGCTCCTCGACGCCGTTGCAGGGGATGTGCGAGGTGTAGTTCAGCCGCGCCAGCAGCACCCCGTTGGCCGCGACGAACACCTCCCCCTCCTCCACGTCCTCCTGCGCCTTCAGGTAGGCGAGCCCCTCATGTACGGCTTTCTCGAGCTCGGATAGTGGGATCATGGATTCTCTCCTGCGCGCTGGTGAAGGTACCTATGGGCCATCCCCGAAGTAATCGAGATCCACCTTCTTGACGCGGTACGTGGCGAAACCCGCAACTCCCACGTCGTAATCAATCATCAGTTGCGCCATTTGCTCACCGTCAATGAGGATTATCCTCTTCTCGATCCGGTTCACGTAGTCCTTCGCGTCGGCCGTGAACTGTGACGTTGTAATCAGGACTCCCTTTCGGGCCCGTTGACCCTCGAGGCTTCCAGCAAAAGCCTGCACGGTGGGCCTACCGACCGCAGCCTCCCACCGTTTGGCCTGGATGTAGACGATGTCCAAGCCAAGCTTGTCTTCCTTTATGATTCCGTCAATTCCGCCGTCGCCGCTTTGGCCCACGGCTTGTCCGGCATCTCGTCGCGAACCTCCGTAGCCCATAGCCACGAGGAGGTCCACCACGAGCTCCTCGAAGAAATCGGGGGAACAGGCCTTTACTCTGTCGAGCAATTCCTTCGCCAGGGAAGTGCGAAGGCTTTGATAGCTGCTCTCCAGCAGCTCCTCCGGCGTTCCCTCTTCGGCGACGGCGCGCTGACCCGTCGGCTCCGCTTGCGCCGTGTCTCCCTCTGCCGACGCTCCCTTGAACTCTGCGAACTCTGGAAACCGCATTAGGTAGCCAATGTCAATCCGGCTGGGATCGTCCTGCAGTACCTCTCGACCGCGCTCGGTTATCTGAAACCTTCCCCTCCCGGTGCGCGCAACTAGCTTGGCCTTGGCGAGGTATGTCACTCCCCAAGTCACCCGGTTGTCGAATCGGCGCTGCCTGCCGCTTGGCAAGAGTTGCTTTCGCTCCTCTTGTGTGAGCTTGAACTCCTCCGCGAGCGCCCCAATGGCGTCCGCACCGGTCCGTTCTTGTCGATCTGCGGAGAGCCTGAGAAGCGGAAGCAACACACTTTGGAAGGTCGGGACAGCCACCTACACCCCCGTTAGCCGCGCCCGCGAGCGCATCGTCGGGCCGCCGTTGCTCATACGCTTCGTCTGCATCGGCTGCCCCTTGCCGCAGTTCGGTATCGCGAACAGCCGGAAGTCGTTCCCCACCGCGTCCACGTTCAGGAAGTAGTCCCGCGTATCGCTCATCAGCCCCCCGTCGCGGAACATCTCCCCGATCTCCCCGTTCCTGATCTCGTACACCTTCATCGCCGTGATGCGGAAGTTCTCCCGCGACTCGGCGATGGACGGTATGCGATGGCCCACCACGTAATATCCCTTCTCCACCTCCCGGATTATGTCGTGTGGGTCGCGGTCTCCCGGCGCGAACGCCGTGTTCGACATCCTGATCAGCGGCACCAGCGAGGCGTCCGTCGCCTTGTAGTGGCCGTTCGGCTCCAGCCCCATGATCGCCGCCGTCTGGCGGCTGTTGGAGAAGCCGCCGAATATCCCCTTATCGAAGTGGTAGACCCGGCGCGCCGGCGTCCCCTCGTCGTCGTACATGTAGTGCCCGAACCCGTCCATCGTGGGGTCGCTGAACGCCGTCACCAGGTCGGAGCCCACCCGCTTGCCGAGCTGGTTCTCCTTCACATCGCGCAGGAACCAGGAGCGGCCCGCGTACCCCGTCTCGAACTTCAGCGCCCGGTCCAGCTCCGTCGGGTGGCCCACCACCTCGTGACAGAGCAGCGCGTTGTAGTGCGGGTCGGTGACCACCACCACCTCATCGTCCGTCGCCTTCAGCGGCTTGCAGGCGGCCAGGGCCACCGTGTCCCGCGCCAGCTCCAGCGAGAAGTCCATCAGGTGCGGCAACTGGATGAACTCCTCCTCCACGCCGCGTGTGATTATCTCCCACCCCCGCTGGTGCCCGGAGTAGTCGTACAGCTCCTGGTGCCCGTCCTTCCCCTGCGCTACCACGAAGCACGTCCCCTGGCTGAACGCCCACGTCTGATCGATGTTCGCCCCTTCCGAGCTGACGAACAGCTGACGCTCCAGCATCGTATACGCCGAGACGTAGTTGAACGCCACGCCCGGGTCCAGTCCCTGTACCCGCTGCGACACCTCCCGCACGTACTTTCCCGCCTCCTCCAGCGGCACCGTCCGCGGGTCGATCTCGTACCGGGCGTCGGTAGTGTCCTGGCGCACCTCGACAGGCGCCAGCGACATGTCGTACAGGGCGTTACCCAGGCCCGAGAAGCGGCTGCGCGAGCCCTCCTTGGCGCTGGCGTTGGCCACCGCCCGCTCGTAGGCATGGTCCAGCCCCTCCTTGAGCCGCTCCCCTATCTCCGGCAGGTCGGCCGCGCCCACAATCCCCCCGAAATAGCCGGGCGAGACCACGCTCTCACCCCCCAGAACACGGATGCCGAAGGCGAAGCCGTAGTCCTCGCCGCTGAACTTATCCATCCCATTCTCGGCCACCGCCACCTTACCCTCGCTCACCTCAATGCGAACGTCGGCGTAGCGACAGTGACGCTTGCTACGGCTATAGGAGGCGATCAGGTCGAACACGGCGTCCCGCATCTGCGGGATCGCATCGATACTCACTCTCTGGGGCACGTGTATCCCTCCGAGGCTATCGATGGGGACTGAGAATATCCGCCGCTTCCGGCGAATCATCAGGATTGTAGCCAGCGCGCCAGCTTAGTGTCCACCTTGAACCCGCTGAAACTGTAACAATAACCGCCTTGCACGGTTTATTAGGGTGACATGGCTACCGTATCACGCTTCGGTTCCGCTGGGCCGGTCCGCCTGCGCTTGGAGCTTGTGGGCTTCGAAGTGTTCCTCATCGGCTTCATGATCTTCCTGGCCGGGCTCTCGGACCTGCCGGCCTTAGTCTGGTTCGTGATGGTCAGCGCCTCCGTGCTCGTGCAGAGCGTCCTCTTCTACAACATCGGACGCGTGCGCGAAAAGCTGGAGCACTAGGCCTTCACTCACGCCGGACGATGAAGCTGACGCTCTATCGAGCGCCGGCCGATCCGTCTTGCACTCAGCCGCGCCAGTGACCTCGCGCCCCGCGACGGGCCGCTACCACTCCACCCCCAGCGACCGCAGCTCCCGCTCCAGCGTAGCGTAGTCCCCCTCGTGGTGGATCGCCTGGAAGCCTGCCTCACGCGCCCCCTCCACGTTGTGCGCCAGGTCGTCGATGTGGACGCAGGCAGATGGCTCCACCCCCATCCGCTCCGCCGCCAAGTGGTATATGCGCGCGTCCGGCTTCGCAACGCCTACCAGCGCCGAGTTCACGATCACCTTGAACAGGCCGTCGATCTTGTGATAGTCGCGAAGCTCACCCTCCAGCCGCGGCGTCGCGTTGGAGATTATACCCACGTCGTAGCGGTTCCCCAGCCGCCGGATCAGCCCTACCACGTCCTCGTCCAGCGTTCGCCACATCGTCTCCCGCTCCTCCCAGATGTTCGGGAGGTGGCGCCCGGCCAGCTCGTCCAGCTTCCGGGCCGCCGCCTCCACCCATACCTCCTCCGTGCCCTCTCCAATCTCCACCGCCTTCCACTCCGGGATGGTGTACAACGCCTTAATGAAGCTGCCCTTCGGCAGCCCGTGTCGCGCCTCGAATTTCGCCAGCACACCCCTGTCCAGTCGCGCGATCACCTGCCCGAAGTCGAAGAAGACTGCGCGAACTGTCCCGTCTTGTTGCATACTAGAACCCCCTATATCGGTTCGCTATCGGCAGACGACGGTCACGCCCGAAGGCGCGAGGCGTTATCTTCACCCCCGGCGGCGCCTGCCTGCGCTTGTACTCGTTCCGGTTCACCATCTGGATCACCCGCACCACCAAGTCGCGGTCGTAGCCCATCGCCACGATCTCCTCTATGCTCTTGTCCTCCTCCACGTACGCCTCCAGCACCGGGTCCAGCTCCTCGTAGGCCGGTAGCGTGTCCTGGTCCATCTGCCCCGGCTTCAGCTCCGCTGAGGGCGGCTTCTCCATCACCCTCTCCGAGATGACCGGCCCGTCCCGCCAGGTGTTGCGATGGCGCGCCAGCCGGTACACCAGCGTCTTCGGCACGTCCTTGATCACGGCGAACCCGCCGGCCATGTCCCCGTACAGCGTCGCGTAGCCGGTGGCGAACTCGCTCTTGTTCCCCGTCGTCAGCGTCAGCCAGCCGAACTTGTTGGACAGCGCCATGACGATGTTGCCACGGATGCGCGACTGGATGTTCTCCTCCGCCACGCCGGGCTCCGTCCCCGCGAACGCCCGCTCAAGCATCTCCAGGTACGCCGCGTGCGCCGGCTCGATGGGGATGACCATCAGCTCGATCCCCAGCCTCTCCGCCAGCTCCTGCGCGTCCTTAATGCTCCCCTCGGAGGAGTAGCGGGAGGGCATGCTCACCCCCACCACATTCTCCTGCCCAATAGCGTCCACTGCTACCGTCGCCACCAGGCTGGAGTCGATCCCGCCGGACAGCGCTACGACGACCTTACCGAAGCCGGTCTTTCGCACGTAGTCGCGCGTGCCGCTGACCAGCGCCGCGTACACCTCCGCCTCCCCCTCCAGCGGCGGCGCCAACCGGGACTCCAGCGCGGGCTTATCGGCGACGAACGGCCCGTCGCTGAGCGCGACCTGTCGCACCTGCGCGCCCTGAGCCGCCTGCTTAGCCTCTTCGCACTCAAGGTCGCAGACCAGCAGCTCCTCCTCGAACATCGCCGCCTGGGCCACCAATTCGCCCTCGGGGCTAAGCACCATAGAGCCGCCGTCGAACACCAGCTCGTCCTGGCCGCCCACCTGGTTCGTGTAGCAGACGAACACGCCGTAGTCGACGGCGCGCGTGGCCAGCATCTGACGGCGGAACTCCCCCTTGCCCGCGTGGTAGGGCGAGCCGTTGATGTTGACGATGACCTGCGCACCCGCCTTCGCCTGCGCCTGCGTAGGGTCCCCAGGGTACCAGATGTCCTCGCACACGTTCAGGCCCACGCGCACGCCCGCCACCGTGTACGCCGGACAGCCCTCGCCGGGGCGGAAATAGCGCAGCTCGTCGAACACGCCGTAGTTGGGCAACCTCTGCTTGCGGTAGACATCGGCCAGGCGGCCGTCGTGGATAACCGCCGCCGCGTTGTAGATGTCGTCGCCGTCCACCTCCACGAAGCCGACCACGGCGGTGATGCCGCCGCAGCCCTTCACCACCGCCTCCAGCGCCTCCCGATTGTCGTTCAGAAACGAGGGCCGCAGCAGCAGGTCCTCCGGCGGGTAGCCGGTCACCGTGAGCTCCGAGAAGGAGACGATGTCCACCCCCAGCTCGCGGGCGCGCTCCACGTACTGCAGCACCTTGGCGACGTTCCCCTCCAGGTCGCCCACCGTGGTGTTGATCTGGGCCAGCCCTACTCGAAGCTTGCGCATAAGTTTAGACTTAGTGTATCTCGTACACCAACACGCTACCACCGCCCCCTCAGCCCGTCAATCCGCAGCCATTATCCGTTGGCCCACCGCACGCCGTCAACGCGCCGCCGTTCCCCCTACACCCAGCCCGCGCTATCATGGCTGTGTAGATATGACCGCGACCGCCGCCCCACCCGCGACCGATCTCGCCGCCCAGGTGCAACGCCTCTCCTTCGCCTACGACGCGCGCACCGCCCCTTCGGCAGGCCTGCCTGCCGGTAGGCATGGCTCAGGGCAGGCTCTGGACGGCCTGACACTGGATGTCCCCTCCGGCGCCGTATTCGGCCTCCTGGGGCCCAACGGTTCCGGCAAGTCCACCCTCCTCTCCCTCCTCGTCGGCCTGCGACAGCCCTCCGCCGGCGAAGTGCGCGTCCTCGGCCAGCCACCCTCAGCGGCGATCCGTGCCCGCATCGGCCTCCTCTTTCAGGAGACCAGCCTCGACCCCCTCATGACCCTGCGCGAGACGCTGTGGCTCCACGGCCGCCTCTACGGCTTGGGCGGCCACACCCTCCGCACAACCATCGCGCAGCTCCTGGAGAGCGTCGGCCTGGCGGACCGCGCCGATTCGCTCGTCTCAACCCTCTCCGGCGGCATGAAGCGCCGCCTGGAGCTGGCCCGCGTCCTCCTGCCCTCGCCCCAACTCATCCTCCTCGACGAGCCCACCAGCGGCCTCGACCCCGACGCCGAGGCCGCCCTCTGGGCCCGCCTCCACGAGGCGAACCAGACCGGCGCCACCATCATCCTCGCCACCAACAACGTCCACGAGGCCGATAAGCACTGCCAGCAGGTCGCCTTCATCCACCGCGGCCGCCTGGCCGCCCAGGGCACGCCCGCCCAGCTCAAGGCCGGGCTCAAGCGCGACGCCGTGTGGGTAGAGTGGCCGGACCTCCCACCCGCCCTGGCGGATGAGATCGCCGCCTGGGAGGGCGTCGGTAAGCTCACCTGGGCCCACCCCACCCTCCACGTCACCGTCGACGCCGCCTCCGCCTTCGTCCCCCGCCTCTTCCAGGCCGCCGAAGACGGCATCCGCGCCATACGCATCCGGGAGTCAACCCTGGAGGACGCCTACTTCGACATCGTCGGCGTCTCCCTGTCCGATCAGGGAGTAGACGGATGAGCGCCCTCGCTGCCTGCGGCGCCCTCCTCCAGCGGGACGTACGCGCCGTCCTCCGCTCCCGCTCCCAGCTCTACTCCACCATCCTCCTCCCGCTGATGCTCCTAGCCATCCTGGGCACCGGCGTCTCCCAGGGGCTGGACCCCACCCTGGTCCGCGACGGCGACTACGCGACCTTCCTCGTCCCAGGCATGATCGCTATGGCCGTCCTCTTCTCCTCCACCTTCTCCTCCGCCTCCTACTACCGGGACCGCGACTCCGGCCTCATGCGCGTCATGCTCGCTTCGCCCCACTCACCGCGGG
Organism: Chloroflexota bacterium; assembly: GCA_022561095.1. Classification (GTDB taxonomy): domain Bacteria; phylum Chloroflexota; class Dehalococcoidia; order SM23-28-2; family RBG-16-64-32; genus JADFNQ01. The sequence continues at coordinate 8,350 of JADFRV010000035.1, forward strand.
TGATCCTCCTGGGCAAGGCGCTGGCCGGCGTCAGCATCGGCGGCCTCCAGGCGCTCGCCGTGCTCGCCGTGGCCGCCGCTATCCCCGCCATTGACCTGGAGTGGCAGCACGGAGTCATCCCCGGCATCGCCCTTGCCGCCATCGGTATCGCCCTTCTTGCCCTCCTCCTCAACGGCTTCGCTCAGGTAGTCGCCTCCCGCATCCGCACCATGCAGGGGTTCCACCTGGTGATGAACCTGGTCTTGTTCCCCCTGTTGTTCTTCTCCGGCGCCTTCTTCCCCCTGGAAGACCTGCCGGCCTGGCTGAAGGTGCTGGCCACCGCGAACCCCCTGTCCTACGGCGTCGACCTGCTACGCATCGCCGTATACGACGACGGCTCCGGCTACTTCGGCCTGCCGCTCGATCTCGCCGTGCTGTCGGCGCTGGCGTTCGCCCTATTCGCCTGGGGTCTGCAACGACACCCCGGCTACCACTGGTGAGAGAGATTGACCTTGAGCAATAAGGCAGCGAACCCAATCGCCGGACGGCCGCGCCGGGGCCGCTTCGCCGCCGTGCTCGCCTCCCTGGCGGTCCTGGCCACAGCGGCCGCCGCCTGCGGAGGCTCGTCGGCGCCCTCCGCTCCAGAGTTCCCCGACGTCATCACCCTGGGAGAGGGTGAGGTCTTTCCGGTCATCACGAACAGCACCCTCGCCGTCGGCGAGAATCGCTTCAGCCTCGGCCTGCTGGACGAGGAGAACAGCCCAGTCCTCGACGCTGACATCCACCTGCGCTTCTTCGACCTGACCGGCGACGAGCCGGTGCTGAGCTCCGAGGCGGACGCCCGGTTCGTCCCCGTGGAGCTCTCTTTCATCGATGAACAGTCCGGGAAGGAGAAGCGCCTTCTGGGCAGCAACGGCGTCTACGTGACCCAGGTCGGCTTCGATACCGCAGGCGCCTGGGGCGTGCAGCTCGACGTGACTCTGGCCGACGGCCGCCAGCTGGAGCCGATCCCCTTCCGCTTCGACGTCCTCGAGGAGACTACGGAGCCGGCTATCGGAGACCCTGCCCCCGCCAGCCGCCAGTTGACGCTGGCCGACGTGGACGACGTGACGGAGATCGACTCCTCCTTCCCCTCGCGCCCGCACATGCACGAGATCACCGTCGCGGACGCGCTGGCCGCCGGTAAGCCCATGCTGGTCGCCTTCGCCACGCCCGCCTTCTGCGAGAGCCGCACCTGCGGCCCGGTCATGGACACGGTGATGGACCCCCTGTACGAGAGGTACGCGGACGACGCCGTCTTCATCCACATCGAGCCGTTCCAGCTCAAACAGCTCCGTGAAGGCATCGACCGCATACCCGTTGAGGCGACGGCCGAGTGGGGGCTGCGGACGGAGCCCTGGCTGTTCGTCATCGATGCGCAGGGGCGAATCGTCGCCAAGTTCGAGGGGATCATCGCCCTCGATGAAGTGGAGACCGTCCTGGTTCGGGTGCTGGAGGGGTAAGGTCCGCCGGACACCCGACAAACCTTGACACTCGCCGCTGATTTGTGATACCCGTTACAATTGAAATCCGAGGCTACCTGACCCGGCGCCACCGATAACGATCCACCCCAGTTTCAGGTTGGGTGAACAGATGGAATACATACAAACCGTCCTCGTCCAGATACAGGCGACCATGACAGATGAAGCGTCGCGCCCGCAGGGTCTTCTCGCGGCGCTGGATGAGCACAGGAGCTTCCTGGAGCAGCATCCCGGCTTCCAGGACATGCGCGTGACGCGCTCGATCAACGCTGAAGGAAACGTTCTGCTGGTGATCGAGACCCACTGGAGTGATGACCACAGCCTGGTGGAGTACGAGACGCAAGAGCCGAACGTGATGAGCATCATCAACCGGCACCAGGAGATCATCGTCGCGGACAGCCTGCAGGTGCTGGACATGGAGTCGCTGGGGGCCGCCGGGCGGCCTGCCGATGCGGCGGCGGAAGCTACAGAACGGTTGGCCCTGCCCCTCCTGATACCCCTGGGTATAATGGCGTTCTCACTTCTGGTGATATACGGCCTCTCCCGTATCTATCTGGAGGTGTCCAACGAGGTGGCGACGGGCCTGGCCGCGGGCATCGCCTTAGGGATTCTGCTCGTTGCCTGGTACGTAGCCAGCAGGCCCAGCGTCCCCGGCTGGCAGATAGCCTCGTTCGCCGTATTGGCCACCGCCCTCCTCACGGGCGGAGCGATCTTCGCCGTCGTTGAGGACGACGAGGGCGAGGCGGTGGAAGAGACCCCCGCAGCCACCGCTTCACCGGCCGACGGCGAAACCCCAGTAGCTCCCCCTGGCGACAACGTCTTCGCAGTCGCCATGATCCCCACCCTTGCGTTCGATACGGACGAGATCACCCTCCCCGCCGACACGGAGGTCACAGTCAGCGCCGACAACCAGGACGGCGCGATCCTGCACAACTGGGCGCTCTACACTGACGACACGGCAAGCGACCTCATCGCCAAGACTGAGATCTGCGCTGCTCCCTGCATCGACGAGGTGACGTTCACGCCGCCCCCGCCGGGCGAGTACTTCTTCCGCTGCGACGTTCACCCCGTCCAGATGGTGGGTACGGCGATCGTCGAGTAGCGTCCTCTCCACACCCCCGGAACGCGCGAAACGCAGAGGCTTACCGCTTCGTCGTTAGGCCCATGTCGCGCGGCTACTCCTTCGCCTCCTGCCAGTGAGGACCTCGTGCCTCCCCCTCCTCCCGCTCGTACCACTTGAAGAACGCCACAGTTATGAAGCACCACAGTATGATAGTGCCCAGCAGCTTCATGATCCCGCCGGCGATCTGCTGATCGTCAAGCGGCGAGAGGCCCCAGATGCGGGGCGCCTCCGCGTACGCCTGATACACCACACGATCCGAGAAGGTGATGAACGAGGCCATCACCGCCGGCACGAGCGACTGTAGGAACAGGTAGCCCATCTGAATCGGGTAGGCTAGACGCGGCAGCTCCGGCACGGAGCTCAGCACCGGCCACCACAGTACAAGACCGGCCACCAGCAGAGAGGAGTGCGCGAACAGATGGAACCACCACTCTCGCAGCTGCAGGTCCACCGCCGAAGGCAGGTGGACGAGAATCATCACAGCGTTGAAGACGACTAACGCCATCAGCGGCCGGGTCAGCAGGCGCGCCACCGGCAGAACGCCGCGAACCCGCAGCAGCGCCTGCCATACCCAGGCCGGGATCCCCGCCAGCAGCAGCGGCGCCGCCACCAGCGTCAGCAGCACGTGCTGAAACATGTGGGCGCTGGCCAGATACTCGTCGGCCAGGTTGTGCAGCGGCGACCCCGCGGCCGCGTAGATCGTCAGCACGCCCAGCGCGTAGTAGATTACCTGGCTACGTTTGACCGGGCCGGCGTCGGAGATACGCGGCCGCAGCTGGGTCACAGCGTAGTAGTAAGCCCCTCCCAGCAGGATGCACAGCAGTATGACATCAGGACGGAGGCTCCAGTCCAGCCACTCGTACCCGGCGATATGCAGCGCCGTCAAGCTCATCCCTCCCCGAGGAGGTTACCGCCCTCTAGGGGCCGTCCCACATCTCTCTATCACACCAACCCACCGCCCAGAGTAGCCAGCACTACGACCAATAGCAGTCCAATCAGCGCCAAGCCGCCCGCTAACAGCCATGAGAACACCCGGTTATCGAACTTCAGATGCATAAACCACATCACCACCAGGGTGAACTTCAGCGCCGAAAGGGCGATGAGAATGGGGACCAGGGCATCCTCGATCGCTTCGACGTAGTATATCCCCACCTCAACCGCCGTGATAACAGCCAGGATCAGGCCGATCTTTACGTACTCAAGCGGCCCTGGATGTGCCCGCCCTCCATCGTGCTCGCCCGGCGCCTCCCGTTCTGTTGGCCCCTTTATCCCCCTCGACTCTGCCAGCGTCATCGACGTCTCCCTCCTCGCATCAGGGCTGAATCAGGTAGACGAGGGTGAAAATAACGATCCACACTACGTCTACAAAGTGCCAGTACAAGCCGGCCAGTTCGACGTTCAGGCTCTGGCGCTGCGTCAGCCGGCCCCTGAACGACATCACTAACAACGAGAGCAGGATCAGCACCCCCACCGTTACGTGGGCGCCGTGGAACCCCGTCAGCACGTAGAACGTCGTCCCGAACAGGTTGGAGCTCAGCGACAACCCCTCCCGGTTGAACTCCGTGAACTCGAACGCCTGCCCGCTCAAGAACAGGAGGCCCAGCAACGCCGTGCCCAGCAGCCATATCCGTAGCCCCCTCTGGTCCCCTCGCTGGATCGCCGCCAGCGCCAGCACCATCGTCACGCTGCTCATCAGCAGCACGAAGGCGCTGACCGACGTAAAGGGGATATCGAACAGCTCCTCCGGGTAAGGCCCAACCACGCTTTGACCGCGGTAAAGCAGATAGGCGCCGATGAGCGACCCGAAAAGCAGGCACTCCGAGGCCAGGAACAGCCACATCAGCAGCTTTCGGTTATCGAGGCCCGTGCTCGTCTCTAGGGCTGCCGGCGCGTGACTCAACACTCTCCTCGCTGGCTCACTCGGATGCAGGCTCCAGCGCCCAACCGTAGACCCCCACCACAAGGACGGCAACTCCCACCGCGACGATAGCGGCGTCGTAGATCAGGCCGGTAGCTATGATCGGCAGGCCGATGGCGGCGATCAGCGGGAAGAAAGACGGCGAGGGCATGTGTATGCCATGGCCTCCGCCCTCTGCCTGTTCTTCCTCCTCAGGCTCCTGCGCCCCACCTCCCACGATTGGCACAGGCCGCCCCGTCTCATCCTCCACATACTTGCTGTGCCAGAAGGCGTCTCTGGCTCGCACTGTGGGGATCTCCGCAAAGTTATACGGCGGTACCGGCGAAGGCAGGCTCCACTCCAGGGTACGCCCGTCCCAGGGATCAGCCCCGGCCCTATCCTTCCTGCGAAGGCTAAGCACCACGTTGAACATAAACACCAGAATCGAAAGGCCGATGAGTAACGCCCCCGCGGTCGCCACCATGTTCCAAAAATCCCACCCCGTCCCCTCAGAGTAGCTGTAGATTCGACGTGGCATACCCAAAAACCCCAAGATCATCATCGGCTGGAACGTGACGTTGAACCCGATGAACATCAGCCAGAAGTGCAGCTGACCCCAACCCTCGTGCAGCAGGCGGCCCGTGAACTTCGGGAACCAGTAGTATATCCCCGCGAACAAGCCGAACATCGCCCCACCCAGCAGCACTTGGTGCAGGTGCGCGACGACGAAGTAGGTGTCCTGCTGCTGATAGTCAGACGGCACTATGGAATGCATCACCCCCGTCAGCCCGCCGATGACGAACATCGAGATGAAGCCCACCGCGAAAAACAGCGGCGTCTTCAGGCTGATGGACCCACCCCACAACGTACCCATCCAGTTGAATATCTTGACACCCGTGGGCACCGCGATCAGGATCGTGGACACCGCGAACGCCGAGTTCGCTATCGGGCCCAGGCCCGTTGTTAACATGTGGTGCGCCCATACCCCCCAGCTCATAAAGGCGATGGCGAGGCCCGATAAGACCACAAACTGATAGCCGAACAGCGGCTTACGGGAGAAGGTGGGCAGCACCTCCGAGACGATCCCCATAGCAGGTAAGATCAAGATATAGACTTCGGGATGGCCGAACAGCCAGAACATATGCTGCCATAGCAACGGCTGGCCGCCCGCGGCGAAGTTGAAGAAGTTGGCGCCATACAGACGGTCGAACAGGAGCTGGAACAGGGCGACGGTGATTATGGGCATGGCGAAGATGATGAGGAAGGAGGTGATCAGCGTCATCCAGACGAACACCGGCATGCGAAGCAGCGTCATCCCCGGCGCCCGCATGTTGAAGATCGTGACGATGAAGTTGAACCCAGACGCCATCGAGGCGACGCCGAGGATCAGAAGGCCGAACGCCCAGAAGTCCATCCCCGTTCCCGCGGACTGGAGCGACAGCGGGGCGTAGCCGAACCAGCCGGCATCAGGCGCGCCCAGCTCCCCCTGCAATATGTTGCCCCCCGTGAAGAAGCTGGCGTTCATGAACAGGCCGCCACCCAGGAACACCCAGAAGCTGAAGGCGTTAAGGCGCGGGAAGGCAACGTCGCGGGCGCCGATCATCAGCGGAATCAGGAGGTTGAAGAAGGCGGCGCTCAGAGGCATCACCACCAGGAAGATCATCGTCGTGCCGTGCATCGTGAATATGCGGTTGTACTGATCGGGATCCAGCACTGTGCTGTTGGGCGAGCTTAGCTGCATCCGCAGCAACAACGCCTCGACGCCGCCCATCAGGAAGAAGGCGAAGGCGGTCAGGCCGTACATGACGCCGATGCGCTTGTGATCGACGGTCGTGAGCCAGCTCCAGATCCCTCTGTAGCTTTCGGCGTCCCCGCGGAGCTGTCGCAAGGCCCCCACCATCGTTCCGGGCCTCTCTTCAATCGCTCTCGCCATGGCTACTCTCCGTGCGAGACTAGCACCGGCTCGCCAGATCGCGAGCGGGCTGCCCCGCCTCCCTCAAGCTGATCCGCAACCCACGCCTCAAAGTCCTCCTCGCTCTCAGCAACAACCGTCAACCGCATAGTCCAGTGTCCCTCGGCGCCTTCGGGGCTTACGCCGCAGAACTCGGCGCACTGACCGGAGTATGTACCAACCTTGGTGGCGTTGAACCACATGCTGTTCGTCCGGCCCGGGACAGCATCCAGCTTCCCCGCCAGCTTGGGCACCCAGAAGCTATGGATCACGTCCACCGACTCCAGCGTGACGCCTATCTCCCGGTCCACGGGGATATGCAACTCGTTTAAGGCGAGCAAAGGCTTGCCCTCAGCGTCAACGAGGTCCGGATACTGGAACACCCAGGAGAATTGCTGGGCCGTAACGTTCACCTTCAGGGCGTCATCCGAGGCATCACGCCCCAGGTCTATGATGCCAACGACCGTTGGCACAGTGATAATGAGGAGCAGGATCGCCGGCGCGATCGTCCACGCCACCTCTAAGCGGTTATTCCCATGCACCTGCCGGGGAAGCTCCCGCCCCTTCTTCCGGCGAAAGCGAATGACGACGTAGATCAACAACGCCTGCATGACGACGAAGATTACGGCCGCCGGGCCCAGCACCCAGATAAGGAGAAGGTCGCGCTGCTTCCGAGCGACATCGCCCTCCACCGCGAACGTATTCTGCGGATCGTCGACCGCACCACAGCCCACCAGCAGCGCCGGTAGGGCTATCAGAAGAGCAGCCACAACCAGGCGTCTCACATGGACGCTATTAACTCCCACGGATCTCCCTCATCGACCAGAATCGAAAGCGCTGGCGCCGGACCCGCCCGGCAGGAGCCACAACCGATATGATCCGCCACGCACGACCCCAAGTCAACGCGAATCTACGCTCCCACGAGCCCATCCACTGCCATCGCCCCGAACAGCAGGGCCAGATAGACGATCGAATAGCGGAATAGGGCCGAGGCCGCACCCGCCGACGTCCCGCGCCAGAGGCGGAAGGCGTAAAACAGGAACACCCCGCCCAGGACGAGGGCCGCGCTCACATAGATGAGACCGGTCGCGCCCGAAAGGGGCAACAGGAGAGAGACAGCCACCAGCGCCAATGAGTAGAGCCAAATCTGACGCTTCGTCTCCTCTTCCCCCGAGACCGCCGGCAGCATGGGAACGCCGGCCCGCTTGTAATCGCTGCTGTAATTAAGCGCCAGGGCCCAGAAGTGGGGCGGCGTCCACACCGTCACTATCCCGAACAGCACCAGCGCCGGCAGCCCTACTTCGCCGGTGACGGCCGCCCAACCTACCACGGGCGGCATCGCCCCCGCGGCGCCACCGATGACGATGTTCAGCGGCGTCGTGCGCTTGAGCAGCAACGTGTACACCACAACGTAGAAGACGAACGCCCCCAGCGTAAGCGTGGCCGCCAGCAGGTTGACAAACGTCTCCAGCATCAGGAACCCGGTGGCCGCCAGCAGGAGAGCGAAGACGGCCGCTCTCTCCGGCTCTATCTGCCCCGCCGGCAGCGGCCTGCCACGCGTCCGCTGCATCACACGATCGATGTCGCGGTCGAAGTAGCAGTTCATGGCGTTAGCGCCGCCGGCAACGATTGCGCCTCCGGCCACGGTCACCAGTATCAGCCAGGGCGAGGGCCAGCCGCCCTCCGCCAGGATCATCGCCGGTACCGTGGTGATGAGCAGGAGCATAATGATGCGCGGCTTGGTGAGGCTCAG
>JADFRV010000188.1 GCA_022561095.1 Chloroflexota bacterium
TTCGATGACCTGATGGCGCGCGGACGCAGCCCCAACCAGCAGGACCAGGAGCGGTTCGCGCGGGCCGTGGCAGACGCCCGCGAGTTCGCCCAAGAGCCTTCCGGCTGGCTCGTGCTCAGCGGCCCCAGCGGCTGCGGCAAGACGCATCTCGCCGCCGCCATCGCCAACGCCTGCATCGAAGGCGGCCGTCCGGCGCTGTTCATGGTCGTGCCGGACCTGCTGGACCACCTGCGCGCCGCCTACCAGCCGGACAGCGAGATCGGCTACGATGAGCTGTTCGAGATGGTGCGTAGCGCGCCCCTGCTCATTCTTGACGACCTGGGGATGCACAGCTCCACTCCCTGGGCGGACGAGAAGCTGTATCAGCTTATCAACCACCGCTACCAGGGCCGCATGCCCACAGTGTTCACCACGGCCAGGGAGATCAGCGAGCTGGACCCGCGCCTCCAGACCAGGCTGGGGGACGTGTCGCTTTCCAGATTGCACCGCCTGGAGTCCGGCCTAGCGGGCGGACTCGGCGATCTGGACGCGCTCGACCTTCCGCTGCTGCAGCGGATGACGTTTAAGACGTTCGACCCGCAGCACCTTGAATCGGACCGTCAGGAGCTGAAGCTGATCCAAGACGCCCAGCGGCAGGCCCTGAAGTTTGCGGAGGACCCGAAGGACTGGCTTGTGTTCGCCGGTAAGGCCGGCCGCGGCAAGACGCGCCTTGCCGCCGCTATCGGCAACTACCGCCGCCAGGCGGACCCGGGAGTGCTGTTCGTCATCGTGCCTGACCTGCTGGACCGTCTGCGCTCCAGCTTCAACTCCCAGAACCCGAAGGCGTTCGATGATCTGTTCGAGCGGGTGCGGAGCGCTTCGCTTCTGATCCTGGACGATTTAGGCTCCCAGACCGGCACTGCATGGGCGGAGGAGAAGCTGTTCCAGCTCCTGAACTATCGCTACAACGCCTGCCTGCCCACGGTAATCACGACGAGCCTCACGCAGAAGGATATGAACGCTCGGCTGTTCTCACGCCTGACGGACCCCCAAGTCAGCACAGTCCTGAGGATGGGCAGCTTCGACTTCCTGGGCGGGGAGAGGGAAGGGGAGCGGGGGCAGAGCGGCAAACGGTTCCCTGCCCGCGGCCGCGGGCGGCGGGGTTAGCTCCGTTTGCGGCTGGTGTCGCGCCTGGAGTTCAGCCAGTCGCGCAGCGCCCAGCGGGTCGTCTCGTAGGCCAGCTCGTCCCAGGGGATATCCTCCGGCCGGAACCAGCGCGCCTCCAGCGCCTCCCGTCCCGGCTTCACCCCGCCGCCGGTGATGCGGCCGCGGTAGACGATGGAGACGATGCCTGGCCCGTGCGGCAGCGACCGCGAGTAGACGCCCACCAGCTTGGCGACGCTTACCTGGACGCCCACCTCTTCCTGCGCCTCCCGCGCGGCGCACTCCTCCGCCGTCTCGTCTATCTCCATGAAGCCGCCGGGGAACGTCCAGGCCCCGTAGCGAGGCTCGATCGCCCGCCGCATCAGCAGGATGCGGCCGCTCCGCTCCGGAATCACCCCCACGATGACCTTGGGGTTGACGTACAGGATGTGGCCGCGGTCGCAGACCAGCCGCGGCCGGTCCTCGCTGGGCAGGAGGCGAAGGACGAGGTTGTAGCGGCAGTAGGGGCAGTACTGCAGCTCCTCGCCGGGGGCGGACGGTTCTTCGGTCACAGGCGCTAGGGAGATTCCTCGACTACCGGCTCGCCCTCGATCCAGACCTCGCCGCCCTCCCATACCTCCTTCTTCCAGATCGGGACGGTCTCCTTGAACCGGTCGACGAGGTGGTGGCAGGCCTCGAACGCCTCCTTGCGATGGGGCGAGGAGACGGCGATGAGCAGTGACGTCTCCCCGATCTCCAGACGGCCGGTGCGGTGCTGCATCGCCACGTCGGTAAGGGGCCAGCGCTCCAGCGCCTCCGCCGCGATCCGGCGCATCACCCGCGTAGCCATCTCCGGATAGGCGTCGTACTCCAGGTACAGCACCCGGCGTCCTCTGCTGTTATCGCGCACGACGCCCAGGAACAGCGCCACGGCGCCGCTCTCGTCTTTGCGGACGGCGTCGGTCAGCCGTTGCGGGTCCAGCGGCTCCGCGGTGACCTCAAACAGCCCTTCGACGGGCTCAGGACCGCCGCCGCTAACGGGCGGTATCAGCGCCAGCTCGTCGCCGGCGCGCAGGGGGTGGTCAGCCGAGACGTATTCGGCGTTGACGGCGTACATCAGGCTGTCGGCGTGGTCGGCCAGCTCCGGGAAGCGCCGGCAGAGCGCCCGAAACGCCTCGGCCACGCTCAGCCCCTCGCCCAGCTCCACCTCCGTCTCCCGCGTGCCCGCCAGCTCGGCCAGGCGGGCGAAGAAGCGTACCTTTGCCCTCATTGCGAATCCAGTCTAGTGCACGATGCGCAAGGGCGGCAAGGACAGGCGACGATGGCGCGCCTCTGGTCTCGGTGATACGATGTCGGCGCATCAGCGGCGGACGCCGGCGCAGACCCCGCCCGGCCCGCCGGCCTCGCCCCACCAGGAGGAGCCCGACATGAAGCTACCGACGACCGGGAAACCGCATGAGGAGCTGCTGGCCGAGATGCGCGCGCAGCAAGGGGATGACGCAGACTGGCACAGCGGCAAGATCTGGAGCCTGGTGTACTTCGCGGGCGACGACGTCGCCGAGGTGTTGAAAGAGGCCTACACTACGTTCCTTTACACAAACGGCCTCAGCGTTGCCGCCTTCAAGAGCCTCAGGAAGTTCGAGTCCGAGGTGATCGCCATGACGGCCGAGCTGCTGGGCAGCAGCGAGGCGGTCGGCAACATGACGTCGGGCGGCACGGAGAGCATCCTGATGGCGATCAAGACGGCCAGGGACATGGCCCGCGACCAGCGGCCCGGCCTGACGGAGCCGGAGATGGTGCTTCCGGTCACCGCGCACCCTGCCTTCGAGAAGGGGGCTCATTACTTCGGCGTGAAGCCGGTGCACATCCCCGTGCGCGATGACTTCCGCGCCGACGTGGAGGCCGCGAAGGCCGCGATCACCGATAACACGGTGCTTATCGTCGGCTCGGCGCTGTGCTACCCCTACGGCACCATCGACCCGATCCCCGAGCTGGCGGCCCTCGCTCAGGAGAGGGGCATCGGCTGCCACGTTGACGCCTGCGTGGGCGGCTTCCTCCTCCCCTTCCTGGCCCGCCTCGGCTACAAGCTGCCGCCCTGGGACTTCAGCGTCCCGGGAGTCACGTCCATCTCCGCCGACCTGCACAAGTACGGCTACGCCGCCAGGGGCTCATCGACCGTCCTGTACCGGAGCAAGGAGATCAGGCGGTACCAGTTCTTCACCTATGCTGACTGGCCGGGCGGCCTCTACGGCTCGCCGACTATGGCCGGGAGCCGGCCGGGCGGGGCGATCGCCGCCGCCTGGGCCGTTCTGAACTACCTGGGCGAGGACGGCTACCTGCGGCTGGCGCGGACGGTGATGGACACCGCCCGGAAGCTGATAGACGGCATCAACGCCATCGACGGCCTGCACGTGATCGGCGAGCCCGACGCCAGCATCTTCTCCTTCACCGCCGACGCCGTCGACATCTATGCTGTGGCTGATGCGATGGACACTCGGGGCTGGCAGCTGGACCGCCAGCAGATGCCGCCGAAGCTGCACCTGGTGGTGACGCCCGCCCACGAGAAGATCGTGGGGACGTTCCTCGCCGATCTGGAGTGGGCGACTCAGAGCGTGGCCACAGACGGGCCGACGCCCGGCGGCAGGGCGGCGATGTACGGGATGCTGGGCTCGCTGCCGGATCGCGGGGCGGTGGAGAAGGTGATCATGGACTTCATGGACCGCGCGACCGAGCCCAAGCAGGAAGACCCTATGGCGGGCCTGCCCGGCAGAACCGACGGCGGCTCAGTGAAGTCCTGACGCCATGCGTCTCGCTGTGGCGCCGCTGCTGAGCTCCGCCTGGAGTCGCGGCCTGGACCTGCTGTTCCCGCCTCGCTGCGTCAGTTGTGGTTCCTTCGGGGCCTTCCTCTGCGTGGCCTGCCTGGCGAAGACGCCGCGGGCGCAGCCGCCACGTTGCCCGGTCTGCTGGATGCCGGGTAGCGTCGATACCTGTGGACGCTGCCGCGGCCGCCAGTTCGCCTTTGAGGCGGCCCGCTGTCCTTTCGTGTACGCGGGCGCCGCCCGCGATGCGGTCCACGCCCTCAAGTACCGCGGCGTCTCCGCCGTAGCTGGCGTGATGGCCCAGGCGATGGCGGGCTGCCTGACGAAGTGGCCGCCTCAGGACGTGGTGGCGCTGGTTCCGGTGCCACTGGCGCGGGAGCTGTCGAGGCTGAGCGGCCTTCGGTTGCTGAGCGGCCTGCTCGTCCGGCGGAAGGCAGCGCCGCCCC
>JADFRV010000189.1 GCA_022561095.1 Chloroflexota bacterium
CCGCCTGGTCGATGCTGCGGACTTTGCCCAGAAGGATCTCCTGGCCGCCCAGCCAGCCGGAGACGGCGCGGGTGTCCTCCATGCGCAGGAGGAGCCGCCCTTTGGAGAGCTCTCGCGCCTTGGTGAGCTCCTCGGAGGTGGGGCCCTCGTCTCGCAGGCGGGCGACCTCCTCCAGGATGACCTTGATCGTCTCTACGGCCTTCTTGGGGTCGACGCCGGCGTAGACGATGAACGCCCCAGCATCCAGGAAGTGGGTGGCGTAGGAGTGGACGTCGTAGACCAACCCCCTCTTCTCTCTCAGCTCCAGGAACAGGCGTGAGGACATACCTTCGCCGAGGATGGTGGAGAGGAAGGAGAGGACGTAGCGGTCGGGGTGGTTCAGGGAGAGGCCGCGCATGGCGATGTTGATGTGGGCTTGCTCCGTGGCCTTGTAGCGTACGCCGCAGCGGGGGCCCTGGCCGTTAGTCGCCGAGAACCAGTGGCTGGGTGCGCCGGGCTCCCAGTCGCCGAGCGCGGCCGAAATGGCGTCTACCATCTGCTGGTGGTCGATGTCGCCAGCCAGGGCGATAACGATGTTATTGGCCACGTACTGCCGCTGCAGGTACTCCGCCACCATCTCCTGGGTTAACGCCGAAACGGATTCAGGCGTGCCGGCGACATCGCGGCCCAGGGGCTGGTCGGGCCAGAGTAAGGCGTCCATGAGAAGGTCGGTGAGCTGCTGCGGCGAGTCAGCCACCATCGCCAGCTCCTCCAGCACAACCTGTCGCTCCTTCTCGAGCTCGTTAGGGTCGAGCAGGGGGTGCCGCACAAGATCGGTTAGGACGTCCAGGGCCAGGTCAAGATGGGGCCGCGCCACCTTGATGTAGTAGATCGTGAGCTCGCGGTCGGTACCGCCGTTCAGGACGCCGCCCACCCCGTCGATCGCTTCCGATATCTCCTTGGCGGAGGGCCGTTTCTTGCTGCCCTTGAACAGTAAGTGTTCCAGGAAATGGGAGAGGCCTGCCTCCTCGTCTCGCTCGTATCGGGAGCCGGCGCCTACGTACAGGGAGATGGAGGCGGAGCGCACCGTGGGCATGGCGGCGGTGATGACACGGATGCCGTTGGGGAGGACGGTGCGATGATAGAACTCGTTGTCCATGGAGTGAGAGAGATCGGGCGGAGAATCGTCGGATTTATCGGCCTGCCACGGCTAGTGTAGGGGACGGTTGAGGGCGGCGTCAATGCGACGCTGAGGTTGTCGGCCGGGCGAGTGCAGCGGCGACCCTGCCTACCGGCAGGCAGGCTTCAGGTCACCAGGGCACGCGGCTGGTGGAGGCCCGAAGGCCACCCCGGCTGGTGGAGGCCCGAAGGCCACCCCTACGGGCTATGCCGACTCCCAGAGCACATCGCCGTGCAGGTCCGCCGGATGGGAGCGGGAGGTGAAGACGGCGTACTCCTGGCGCGAGCGGCCGATGGTGGTGTCGTCGCCGTGGCCGGGGAGGACGATGGTGTCGTCGGGCAGGGTGTACAGGCTCCCTGTGATGGAGGCGATCGTCTGCTGGAGCTCCTGGGGGCCGCTGGTACGGCCGGGTCCGCCTGGGAAGAGAGTGTCGCCGGAGATGAGGTGGCGGCCGACAAGGAAGCAGCAGCTGCCGGGAGTGTGTCCCGGCGTATGGATCACCATGAGGCTCACCGCTCCTACCGAAAGCTGGTTGCCGTCGGCTAGGGGGCGGTCTGTCTTGTCCGTGGGCATCAGGCGCTCTGCGGGGTGACAGAAGACGTCGGCGCCGGTGGTGTCCTTGACCAGGTCGTAGTCCGCCCAGTGGTCGGGGTGGGTGTGGGTGAGGAGGATGGCGATGACCCGCAGGCCGCGGACGGCCGCCAGCGTCTGGGCGCTCTGGGAGGGCATGTCCACGATGATCGCCTCGCCCGCGTTGCGGTCGGCGATGACGTAGGCGTTGTTGGCGTACGGGCCTACAGGGCCAATCTTGGTCAATCGCAGGGGGCCGATCTCGAACACTTGCACCGGGGCGCCTCCTTCGGCGGGTTCTCCGAGCGGAGCAGCGGAGTCCGCAAAGCGGACAGGACAGTCTGTTGTTCCGCGAGCCTGCCTGCCGGTAGGCGGGTTCGGCTGCTTATGATACCATGAGCCCGCTTTGATATCGGAGAGCATTCTGGAAGGGGAGCGCGTGCGTCTACGGCCGGTCGAGGAAGCGGACCTGTCTCTGTTCATGCGCTGGTTTAACGACCCCGATGTACGCTACTGGCTGTCGATGTCGGACGCTTCGGAGCTCACCGTGGAGTCGGAGCGGGAGTGGTACGAGGAGATGCGCGGGGACCCCGCCCGTGTGGTCTGGTGTATCGAGACGCGGGAGGGCCGGCCCATCGGCAACCTGGGTCTGCACGCCATCGACGAGGCGCAGGGCCGGGCCACCCTCGGTATCTCCATCGGCGAGAAGGAGCAGTGGAGTCGTGGCTACGGAACGGAGGCGATAAGGGGGGCGCTGCGCTACGGCTTCGAAGAGATGGGGCTGCGCCGTGTGGATCTCCAGGTGGATGAGGACAATCTGCGCGGTATCCGCTGCTACGAGAAGTGCGGCTTCGTGCGGGAGGGGCTGCTGCGCGCTCACCGCATACGGAAGGGCCAGCCGGTAAATGCGGTGGTCATGTCTATTCTGCGTGAGGAGTTCGAGGCCCAGCCCCCTTCAGATTGATCATGGAGATAACACCCCGCATCCACTCTATCCCAGCCCCGATAGGATCGGGGTTCTACACCGGCCCCCAGGCGCCCGATGTCTACCTGGTTGTGGACGGCGGCGAGGGCGCTCTCATCGACAGCGGCTTCGGGGACGAGCAGTCGGTCAAGGCGCGGCTGGAGTATCTGCGGGAGCGGCCGGAGGTGAAGCTGCGCTACATCGTGCTGACGCATCACCACTTCGACCACTCCAGCGGCGCCCACCAGCTGCGGCAGGCCAGCGGCGGCCAGATCGTGATGCACCCCCAGGAGGAGCGGTTCCTGCGGGACTGGCAGGGCGACGCTCCCCAAGACATCGACATCCCAGCCGACCAGCAGGCGATCGCGGAGCGGGTGCAGCGCTTTCGCCAGCAGGCGGCGGAGGCGGCGCCGGACGTGTTTATCGAAGATGGCGTCACGCTGCGTGTCGGCGGTCTCACCCTGGAGGTGGTGCACACGCCGGGGCACACGATGGGCTCCATCTGCATCTACCTCCGCGAGGAGCGGGCGCTGTTCACCGGGGACACTGCGCTGGGTCTGGGCACGGTGGCCATTTCGCCGCCACCGCACGGGGACATGCGGCTTTACCTGGAGTCGCTGGAGCGGCTGAAGGGGTACGACACGGCGTTGATGCTGCCCGGCCACGGTCAGCCTGTCCAGGACGTATCACGCAAGCTCCAGGAGCTGATCGATCACCGGCAGGAGCGGGAGGAGCAGGTGTTGCGCCTGGTCGCGGACGGGAAGAGCAGCGCGCGGGCGATGCTGGGGACGATCTACCCGGAGCTGGACCGGCGCATCATGCCGATGGCGCTGCGCCAGGTCGAGGCTCACCTGGCGAAGCTGGCGGAGGACGGCCGTGTGGAGGGCGCCGGCGATGGGGAGTGGAGGCTGCGGGGGTGAGCGGCCCCATGAAGAAGCAGCGCCCGCCCTCACTCATCGACGGATGGCTCGGGCCTGAAGCCCGCCTGCTGGAACGACACCAATCACGTGTCGCTGCGCCGCCCGAACGAGCTTACGAGGCGATCCGGCAGGTCAGGCTGACGGAGATGCTCATCGTGCGGGCGCTTTTTACGCTGCGCCGCATCCCCTACTCGAAGGAGATGACGCTGCGGGAGTTCTTCGGCACCCCACCCTTTCTCATCCTGGAGGAGGAGGCGCCGCAAGAGATGGTCATCGGTACGCCGGCCGGGTTCAAGGATTACGCTTCCACGCCCGAGGAGTTCCGCGCCTCCGAACGGCGGGGCACTACGCAGGCGATCGCCAACTTTCGGGTGGACGCGACAGAGAGCGGCTCGCTGATCTCGACCGAGACGTGGATCGAGACGTTTGGGCGCCGCGCCCGCTGGCTATTTCGCATCTACTGGCTCATCGTTGGGCCTTTCAGCGCCCTCATCCGGCGCGAGTTCCTGCGCACCGCGCGGAAGATGGCCGAGGGCTAGAGGTTTATAATCGCATCGAACCCGCTATCTGCGGTCCGCTTAGGCGGCTCACCCGATGCGGTGTTGGCGCTACCCCAGCCTGAAGGCTGGGGCATGATTTGAGCAGGCCTCGAGCCCTGCAGCTACGTGCCTGCCTGCCGTCAGGCAGGTATAATCGCCTCGTACCCCCAAAAGGAGTAGATTAGTTGGCACGAGAGACCAAGATTCCCCTGGCCGCCATCCTCCCCG
>JADFRV010000190.1 GCA_022561095.1 Chloroflexota bacterium
GTAGGTCTCCGGGTCGAACCACCGCGCCGACCGCCGCCAGCCGCCGAAGCTGAAGCTGGTGTGGAACATCACGACGTGGATGTTCTCCGCCGAGCCGACGACCCTTACGGTGTCGCCCAGCTTGGAGGGGTCGAAGATGGCGATCGTGTCGACCGGGTTGCGCACGCTGGTGCCGGCGGCGGGCGTGAACTCGCTCAGCTCTCGTTGTGTCGCCTGCGGCAGGACGGGGCAGCTCAGGCCGGCCTCGTCCAGCTCGTCGGCGGCGAAGACGCTGAAGCCACCACCGCCGCCGACCACGGCTACTCCGGGGCCGGCGAGAGTGCTTGCCCAGCGGAACGCCACCGCCAGGTCGACCATCTCTTCCACACTATCGGCGCGCACGGCGCCCACCTGACGAAGCAGGGCATCGAACACGTCCATCGAGCCGGCGAGCGCGCCGGTGTGCGAGTGCACGGCCCGCGTGCCGGCGTCCGTGCGGCCGCCCTTGAGAACGATGACCGGCTTGGCGGCGGCGGCGCGGCGCATCGCCTGGAAGAAGAGTCGACCATCCTTGACGCCTTCGATGTAGGCGCAGATGATCTCGCTCTCAGGGTCGTCTGCCAGGTACTCCAACAGCTCGCTCTCGTCGATGTCGGCGGCGTTGCCGTAGCTCACGACCTTGGAGTAGCGGATGCCGCGGGGCGCGGAGTTGAACACCATGTCGGCGGCGTTGCCGCCGCTCTGGGAGATGAATGCGACCGGGCCGGGCTCCGTGGGGAAGCCGGGCATGAAGGAGAGGCCGCTCGCGGGGGCGTACAGCCCCATGCAGTTGGGGCCGAGGACGCGCAGCCCCGCCTTCACGGCCCGCCGCACGATCTCCGCCTCCAGCTTCGCCAGCTCCTCCTCGCCCGTCTCGCTGAAGCCGGCGGTGAAGAAGTGAATGGAGTTGACGCCCTTGGCGATGCAGTCGTCGATGAGGGACGGGACGGCGCGGGCGGGGACGCTGGAGATGACGTGGTCGACGGGGCCTTCGATCTCCAGGAGGCTGGGGTAACACTTCAGCCCCTCGATCTCCTCGTGGTGGGGGTTTACGGGGTAGACGGCCGGGCAGCCCATCTCCTGGAGGGAGATGACGAAGCCGGAACCCATACCGCCGAAGCCGGGCTGGGGCGGCGAGGCGCCGGCGACGGCGACGGAGCGGGGGTGAAAGATGAAGTCGAGAGCCTGCCCTGTCCGCTTTGCGGACTCTCCGTGCTCGGAGTCCGATCCCTGTCGGACCGATGCTCTCCGCTCGGCGGAGTCCGATGCTTCGCTCGGACCGCTCGGAGAGCTTGCCGAACGTGTGGGAGGTCGGCCTTCGATGGGGGTCTTCGCTTGCTGTTCCGGCGCCAAGGCTGCTCCTCACAAAGAGCGAGGGCCGTTTCTTTGGCCCTCGCCTGCCACTTTAACGTGCGCGTCAACTTCGGGTCGATTGTAGCAAGGCGAGGTCGGCGCGGTCAACGGATGCGTCATGCAGGGAGGCGCTTCCGCCAGCGGCGGATCTGACGAGGCTGCGGTAGCGCCTAGTCTATCTCCAGCTCGCGCTTGACCTCGCGGGTGGCCTCCACTATCAGGCGCAGCTTCGCCTCGGCCTCGTCCCAGGTGCGCGTCTTGAGGCCGCAGTCGGGGTCGATGAAGAGGCGCTCCGGGGGCAGCACCTCCAGCCCCTTCCTGATGCCAGCCTTCACCTGCTCCCGTGTCTCGAGGACGTGGTTGTGAACGTCTACCACGCCCATGGCGAGCTCCTTGTCGAACTCGTCCCGGTGCTCGCGGATCATCTCCAGCAGGGCGTAGTCGCTGTTGGCCATCTCCAGGTCTATCTGGTCGACTGGCAACTTGGCGATGTGGTCGAAGACGCGGGCGAAGTCGCCGTAGCACACGTGGGTGATCGTCTTTGCGCCCAACCCCCGAGTGACGATGGCCAGCGCTTCCAATACCAGGTCCATCTCCTCCGGCCGGGTGGAGGCGGCGGGCTCGTCCACCTGAACGAACTTGGCGCCGGCCTTCACCAGCTCCTCGGCCTCACAGCGCACCACCTGGGCCATGGCGAGGACGGCGTCGCGGCGCGAGTTGTAGTGCTCGTCGAAGGACCACTCGACGATGGTGTAGGGGCCGGTGAGCATCCCTTTCACCGGCTTATCGGTGAGGCTCTGGGCGTAGCGCCACATCTCCACCGTCATGGGGCCCTGCCAGCGCAGCTCGCCGGTGATGATCGGCTTGCGGTAGTAGCGGTTGCCGTAGGAGCGAACCAGTCCGCCGATGGCCATGCTCTCCGTCAGCCGCTCCCCGAAGTAGGTCACCATGTCGCCCCGCTCCATCTCGCCGTGCACCAGGATGTCCAGCCCTACGTCCTCCTGCATGCGGATGCACTCGGTCGTGGCCTGACGGGTGAGCTTGTCCAGCTCGCTGGCGTCAATGCGGCCGGAGGCGAAGGCGCTGCGCGCCTTCGCCAGGTAGTCCGGCTTGGGGAGGCTCCCCACCGATGTGGTCAGCAGCCCTGACATCTCGTCTCCATTCTAAACCACCACCGCTTCGGCGCGACGGACGCCTTCCGCAAGCCGCTTCAGCTTCTCGAACGCAACCTCTCGCGGCAGGTACTCCAGGCCGCAGGAGGGGTTCACGTACAAACGCTCGGCGGGGACGAACTCGCTGACCCGCTGTATCTGCTCCGCGATCTCCTCCACCGGCTCCATCCTCGTGTTGCGGGCGTCGATGATGCCGAAGCCCAGCACCTTGCTGAGCGAGACGCGCTTGAGCGCCTCCCAGTTGCCAGGTCCCCAGACGAAGTCGAGGCCGATGACGTCGACCGGGAGGTCCATAAGCAGGGGCAGGATACCGTCGGCGTCTCCGAACCAGGTGTAGAGGGCGGTTTCGGCATTGATGCCGTCAAGCATTTTGGTTATCGCCTCTTGGAGCAGAGGGCCGTCCTCCTTATGCCGGAGGATGGCGGGCTCGTTCACCTGGATGACGGACGCTCCGGCCGCTGCCAGAGCCTTCGCCTCCTGGTGGAGCGCCTCCGCGAAGGCGAGCACCAACTGGCGTTGGTCGCCGTAGTGTGAGTCATTAGAGAGGGTGGCGAGCGTGTACGGCCCTGTGATCAGCGCCTTCACCGGCTTTGTGCTGTGCCCGGCCGCGAACTCGTAGTCGCGGACCAGGATCGGCTGTCGCCAGCGCACGGGAGCCGTGACGTTTGGCTGGCGGTAGTAGGTGTTGGTATCGAAGTAGCGGATCAGGCCCGTTATCTCTAACCCTTGGAGCCGCTGAGTGATGTAGGTCTGGTCGTCATCCCAGCGGATCTGCCCGTCCGTGACCAGGTCCAGGCCGGCCTCCGCCTGCTCGGCGATGACCTCGATGGTGACCTCATCCTCGACCCTTGCCAGCTCCTCGGCGGTGATGTCGCCGCGGTCGCGGCGGGTGATCGCCTGGCGCAGGCGGGCGGGCCGAGGCCGGTTGGGTATCTTTGGGTAGGAGCCAGCGGCGGTCGTGCGCATTTCAGAAGTTCTTCTGCTCGTCGGTTGTCTTTAGCCGCTCGATCTTGGTCTTAACGTCGCTCAACCCTTCTTCCAGTTGTAGCATGGGCGGACATTGGGGGTCAACGAAGAGGAAGTTTCCGCGGATAAAGAAGCGAGCCGGTTTCAGACCAAATCAACCGGCTCCCTCTCTGATTGTGGTGTGGGAGGGGGTGTTTCCTGCTCAGCTGCGTCTGGACAGAGATCAGCCCTCAGCGATAGGGTTGGGCTAAGAAGCGGTTAAACGGTGGTAGGACTTCGGTAAGAATTCGCGGGAGGCTGGAGCGTTGAGGCGGCGGTTAGCTTAGGTACGGCCGCTTGCAACCTGGCCGATCTTCTATTATGCTGGGCAGGCTAAATAGCTAAGGTAGAGGAGAGGCGATATGGCCGGTACCAGCGTCGTCAAGCGAACGTATCCTTGGCAGACTACCATCAGCGAGCTGGAGATCACCTTCCGCTTGATGGAGGCCTCAGATCGCGACGGCATATTGACATTCGCGCGCTCCCTGCCGGACCACGACCTGCTGTTCCTGCGAATGGACATCACCGATCCGAAAGTAATCGATGAGTGGGTGGAGAATATAGATAAGGGCCGCACGATCACCGTCATCGCGGAGGGCGGCGGCGAGATTCTAGGCTACGCCAGCCTTCACAGGGATGACGTCTCCTGGCGGCGGCACGTGGGTGAGATCCGGGTCATGCTGAAGCCGGATCTACGCGGCTTTGGCCTGGGCAAGATCATGGCTAACGAGGTGTTCGCCATAGCTAAAGACCTGGGGCTGCAGAAGGTGATGGTGCAGATGACTACCGATCAGCGAGGAGCCCGCGGTATGGTGGAGAGCC